>CALBMZ010000219.1 GCA_937896225.1 uncultured Alcaligenaceae bacterium
TCACGACGCCATAACAAACAATAAGCGCCGTGATAACCACGATGACTGCAGACAGATAGCCTGTCAAAATATTGAAACGTTTAATTGCTTGAATCAATAATAGGCCAGAGGCTTGAAGATATCGAGTTGACATAGTTGACTTACTTAACCGCTAATGCCATGTCGATTAATGCTTGACCGTTTTCGACTTTTGCAGCGAACTGTTTGTAAGATGTTTCTTTTGCAATAGCCACCCATTGATCAAAAGCAGCTTGGTCCATGTCTACAACTGTGACGCCTGCATCTTCGTAAACTTTGGCAAGACGCTCGTCATCTCTTTTGGCACCGGCCATTGCGAAAGGCTCAAGCGAAGCACCCACTTCCATGACAACTTTTTGCTGTTCAGGCGTCAAGCGTTTCCAAGCGTCCATCGAAATCAGAATGGGCTCAAACATGTACCAAAATGACTTGTTACGGGCAGTGGTGACGGCCTTTGAAGTTTCGTTTAAGCGATAGCTGATCAAGGAGGTGCTCGAAGTTAACGCCCCATCTAACACGCCAGTAGACATGGCACTGTAAATTTCACTTGATGGCAAGTTGGTGGGTGAACCACCCGCACCTTGAATCATAAGATCCATATTTTTATCGCCACCGCGTACTTTTAAACCCTTTGCATCACTGGGCTTAACAATTGGTTTGTCGCGACTGGCAATACCACCTGCCTGCCAAACCCAAGTCACAATTTTGATACCTTTAGACTCAAGCAAGGTTTCAAGTGCTTTGCCAATAGGTGCTGTTTTCCAACGCAAACCTTGTTCGTAACCCTGAACCAAAGCGGGCATTAAGGTGATGGAAACTTGAGGGACTTCACCGCTACCGTAAGCCAATGGCAAAACTGACATATCAAGTGTGCCCTTGCGGAGCGCACTAAACTGGCTACGCGTTTTCATAAGCGAGCTGCCTGGGTAGACTTCAATTTTGAGACTACCGTTGGTCTTTTTTTCAACTTCAGCTGCAAAATTCTTGGCTAACTGGTCACGAAAATCGCCATTAGGGCCAGTTGAAGCAGGAAACTGGTGAGAGAGTTTCAGTACGGTGGGTTGTTGGGCATAGCTGGCCGCTGAGAGGCCTAAAGCAAGCACGCCCGCAAAGGCCGTCATTAAGGCACGACGTCTAATTGTTTTCATTCGTTTTGTCTCCGGAATGGGTAAAAAAATTTATATTAACTAAGGTGATTTGCACCATTTTGCATGCAATTCATTTATTCTTGTATACAAGATAAAACGCAAAGTATGCATTGTCAAGCGCCCTATACAATATTTTTTTATTTAATCTACCCGTTTTTTAAAGCAATATAGAATAAACATAGACTCAACTTAGAATCAATGTAGATAAAATTTATAAGCAATTTATACACACAAATTAGAAGCAACTATGCATGAAGAAAATCCTCAAGCTGTGCGTCGGTCTGATCAATTAGTTGATCAGATTGAAGACCGCATTGCCACAGGCTTTTATGCCCTAGGTGAACGACTCGATGAGCAACAACTCGCCGATGAATTTGGGGTTTCACGTACCCCCATTCGTGAAGCACTAAACCAGTTGTCTGCAACAGGTTTGGTGGTCATTCGCCCAAGGCGTGGGGCTGTTGTAGCAGATGTCACCCCCGCACGCCTTTTTGAAATGTTCGAAGTGATGGCTGAGCTTGAAGCCATGTGTGGTCGGTTGGCGGCTCGCAGAATGACACCCGAAGAAGAACAAGCGCTCAGACAAGCACACCTTGAATGTGAAAACGCGCGTGACTTAGGTGATTCAGACGAGTACTACCGACGCAACGAATTGTTCCATCACTTAATTTACGAAGGCAGTCATAATGCGTTTCTAACCGAGCAAGCCATGGCCTTGCACAGCCGTTTGAAACCTTATCGTCGTTTGCAACTGCGGGTCAAGAACCGCATGCAGACGTCTTTTGATGAACATCAGTCAATTGTTGATGCCATCTCAGCGGGTGACGGCAACCTAGCCGCCGAAGCCTTACGTTCGCATGTGGTGGTGCAAGGTGAACGCTTTACTGACTTAGTTTCGTCTTTAGCTGAGTTAACGAATAAAGCGGCTTAAACGAAGAAGGCGACTTATCGCAACTTATACGAAGCTTGAACGTTGATACCTGAACTTTGCAATGAAGTCATACCGGAGACTGATGTGCCCTTACACCCCAAACTAGTTGAAATGTTAGAGGTTGCTCGAACAAGCGGTCGAGCAGCTTACTATGAAAGCACACCGCAACAAGCACGTGAATCGATTGCGGCAAGCGCTGCTGCGTTAGGTGAAGGGCCACCCGTTCATGAGGTTCGGCAAATAGACGTGCCGGCTAGATGGGGTAACCTACCTGCAAATTTATATCTCAGTGGATCAATCAACAAAGGCTTAATTGTTTATTTACATGGTGGCGGTTGGTGTTTAGGAACATTGACTGATTTTGACGCATTAGCGCGTTTGTTATGCCAACAAAGTCAGTGTGCGGTGCTGTTACTTGATTATCGATTGGCACCTGAATACCCTTTCCCGTGCGGTTTAGAAGACACATTAGATGCCATCACTTGGGCCTACAAAGAACGTACTGTGCTTGCCGGCGCTGATGTGCCACTGATGGTTGCGGGCGATAGTGCGGGTGGCAACTTGGCTGCAGTGGCCGTTAATGAGTTGCACCAAAACATTCCAATTGCGAAACAATTATTGGTTTACCCCGTTACCGACTGTCATTTTGAGAATAACAGTTACAACCAGTTCAGTAAGGGTCACCTTTTGTTTAAGCAAGATATGCAATGGTTTTTTAAACACTATGCTTCACCTGCTGACTGGCCCAATGAACGCATTTCACCATTACGCAATAAAAACTTGAAAGTCTTACCCCCTACTTTTATCGCACTAGCTGACCACGATGTACTGCATGATGAGGGCAAACTCTATGCCCAAGCGCTTGAGGCTAACGGTGTTGAGGTTGATCTGCATACTTACCCCGGTATGACGCATGGCTTCATTCGTATGGCCAACCTAGTTGATGTGGCACATCAAGCGGTTTGCGATATGGCTCAAGCTGCACAAGAAGCATGCTCTAGCCAGTGAAACCTTTTACGTTAAAAATGTAAAAAGTAGAGATTCTTAATGTTAAGTTGTGTAGGTTTCATTCATATAACGAAGGCGTTTTTCGAAAGACGAACACTTTCAAATTTGAGGCTAAAAGTTAACTATGCAAAAAAATGATGTTTTAGACGCTATTATCATTGGTGCTGGTTTTGCTGGCATGTATCAACTGATCAGTCTTCGAGATAAACTCGGTCTACAAACACGCGTAATTGAGGCCGGTTCTGGCGTTGGCGGCACATGGTTTTGGAATCGTTACCCTGGTGCACGGTGTGACTCTGAAAGTCATTCTTATATGTATTACTTTTCCAAAGAACTTGTACAAGAATGGGAATGGTCTGAACGATATCCTCAACAACCTGAAATATTGCGTTATTTAAATCATGTTGCTGATAAATTTGACTTACGACGTGACATCACGTTTGACACCCGTATTGAGTCAGCCAAATTTGACGAACAAAACAATCAGTGGGTAGTGCGCACTCAAAACGGCGAAACACTACGCGCGCAATTTTTAATTACAGCAGTCGGTTGCCTTTCATCGGCAAACGTCCCGAATACCCCTGGGCTTGATAGTTTTTCTGGCCAATGGTTCCACACGGGGTCTTGGCCTCATGACGGTGTTAATTTTAAAGGCAAGCATGTTGGCGTGATTGGTACCGGGTCAACTGGCATACAAGCGATTCCGGTCATCGCCAAAGAAGCAGAACATGTCACGGTTTTTCAACGAACGGCCAACTACAGTTTGCCTGCAAATAATGCCCCGTTAACTGAGGAATTCAAACGCTACGCCAAAGAACATGCCGACGAGATTTATGAAGTGATGACAACAAACGGCAATGGGCACCCATTCCGTATTGCACCCCGCAAAGCGGTTGAAACTTCACCAGAAGAGCTTAAACAAATATATGAAGCAGCTTGGCAAAAAGGGGGGCTTCAATTCAGAGCAACATTTGAAGACCTTTTAACCAGCAACGAAGCCAACGATACGGCTGCTGAATTTATTCGTCAAAAAATACTAAATGTTGTGAAAGACCCTGAAATGGCAAAAGTTTTAGCTGATATTGATCACCCGTTTGCAGCAAAACGCCCACCTATTGATTCAAGCTATTTTGAAACCTACAATCGTGACAACATTTCTCTTGTCAATTTAAGACAAACACCGATTGAAGAAATAGTGCCTGACGGCATCAAAACGTCAGGCCGCACTTATGAACTAGATATGATTGTTTTTGCAACCGGGTTTGATGCCATGACCGGGTCTTTGCTCAAACTGAATATACAAGGTTTGAACGGTCGTAAACTAAATGATGATTGGCATGCCGGCCCACAGACTTACCTTGGTCTACAAATACCAGGTTACCCAAATTTATTTACCATTACAGGCCCTGGTAGCCCTTCTGTTTTGTGTAACCTACCGCCAGCGATTGAGCAACACGTTGAATGGATCACAGATTGTATTAAATACATGCAAAGCCAAAAACTCACAACTGTTCAAACGTCTGACGAAGCCAGTAAGCAGTGGCAACAAGAAGTCGAACGTGCGGCTAATGCAACCTTACTGCCCCAGGTCAAACACTCTTGGTACTTAGGCGCCAATGTGCCCGGCAAACCGCGTGTATTTATGCCCTATGCCGGTGGCCTTCAGCAATATCGGGAAATATGCAATGATGTTGCTGCTGAGGGCTATCGTGGTTTAATTTTTTCATAGTTTTAATATGGAGCAACACCAAAGTCTGTGAGGCTTAAACTGACAGATAGCGTTGCTTAATTTCGTCGTTAGCATTGAGCGCTTCGATTGAACCATTGAAGACATCTGTACCTTTATCAATGACAACGGCCCGATCGGCTATGCCTAGGCAAAAATGAAGGTTCTGCTCTGCCAACACAATGGTGTTGCCAAGCGACTTCAGTGTTTCGATTAGCGTACCAATTTTTTCCACCATGATGGGGGCTAAACCTTCGCTAGGTTCATCGAGCAAAAGTACGGTTGGGTTTCCCATGAGTGCACGACCGACTGTGAGCATTTGTTGCTCACCACCAGACAGCTGCCCGCCCATACGATCTTTTAAGGGTTCCAAGAGCGGCAACATTTCATAGACTCGCTCAATCGGCCATGCATTTTCGCCATTAGGACCTTTCTTGTAGGCAATAACCAAATTGTCTTGAACGCTTAAGGTTGGAAATATTTGCCTATCTTCTGGAACATAACCAATTCCAGTTCGAGCAATTTTGTAAGCGGGTAGTCCCAAAATCGAATTTTTCATGAAGGTGACTTTGCCATGGCGTGTGGCAATAACACCTGAAATGGCCTTCATCATGGTGCTTTTTCCGGCACCATTTCGACCTAGTAAGGCCAAGGTTTCACCTGGATATAAGTTCAAAGACGCGCCAAACAAAGCTTGGCTAGTTCCATAATAAACATTGATCTTTTCTACTGTTAAGATAGCTTCGCTCATGCTGCACGCTCTTTGGCTGAACCCAAATAGGCCTCAATCACAACTGGATTTTTACGAATTTGCTCAGGTGTACCTTCAGCGAGTACTTTTCCGTAAGACAGTACGTGTATGTTTTGAGAAACCTTAAAAACAATCTCCATGTCATGCTCAATTAAAACGATCGTGAGGCCACCATTTTTCCATAATCCATACACGGTATCCATCATTTGCTCTCGTTCTTCGGGGCCCATGCCTGCAACGGGCTCATCAAGCAACAGCACCTTGGGTGAAAGCACCAATGCTAGCGCCATATCTAATAGCTTTTGATCGCCGTGTGACAACACACCACTGATGACGTTGGCTTTGGGCGTTAAGCCAAGTTGATCCATAACTTCGTATGCTCTATCGCGTGTCACAGACAATGGAAATCGACCTGCCAAACTGGATGACTTACCTAAAGGTGAGAGCAATGCACCTCTTAACGACTGCTCTACGGTTAAACTTTTAAAGAGCTTAGCTACCTGAAAAGCACGTCCAATTCCCATGTGCACGATTTGAGCACTTGATTTGCCAACGATATCTTGCCCATCAAGCAATATTCGACCTGAATCGGGTTGAAGTGCACCAGAGATTAAATTAAAAAATGTGGTTTTACCTGCACCATTTGGCCCAATGACTGCGCAAAGTGAATCGCGAGGGAATTCAATTGAAACGTCGTTCGTTGCAGCAACACCACCAAATGATTTACGAAGATTCTCAATTTTCAGCATTGAACATTTTCCTGCTTTGTATGAGGCAAACCACCATAGGTTTCCCAGCCAACGCTGGCCAACCAACCACAGTCGATCGGTAAACTTACCCCTGTGATGGCGCTGGCTTGGTCTGACAACAAAAATACAATGCCGTTGGCTACCTCATCGGTCTGAACCATACGACCTAAAGCGGCTTGTCGAACCAACAAAGCCCTGTCTCGATCGCCTCTGTCAATAGCCGCTTGAAGGGCTGGCGTCTGGGTGTAACCGGGTGCTACCGCGTTGACCCTGACGCCGGCATGGCCCCATTGTCCAGCTAGGCATTGAGTGATCGACAATACCCCCGCTTTGGCGGGTGCATAAGCATGCAATGGCACGCCACTTGTAGAGGCTATAGATGCGATATTAACAATGGTACCCATTTTTTGCTCGACCATATGAGAACCAAAAACAGCACAACACAAGTAAGTTCCTCGCATATTTGTATGGACGACAAAATCCCAATCTTTCATCGAAAGTTGATCGGGCGTTTCACGTTTTTGAATCACCCCAGCGCTGTTAACAAGACCGTTTACAGCACCATAGGTTTTAATGATCGCAGCATGTGCGTCACGCACTGATACTTCATCGTTGACGTCGATAGACATGATGTCCACACCAAGTTCATGTAACGCTGAAGTTTGCGTTTTATCAGCCAAGTCTAGGCTGATCACCTTGTGTCCATCAGCATGTAACCTCTGAACAACCGCTAAACCAATACCACTTGCCCCACCTGTGACGGCAAAAATTTTTTGACGCGTCATGATTCCACCTTTTTACCCGTTAATTTGTGCCAACCCTGAACGATAAAATCAGTGATGCCATGTTTAAAAACGAGCGCAAAGAGCAAAATAATTGAGCCTAATGCCAACCCATGATACTCTGTCACGCGGGTGATGATATCGTTAAAGCCAAGCAACAATGCCGCACCCAGCACAGGTCCAATAAAGGTATTCACACCCCCCATCAAGACCATAAAGACCGCTTCGCCTGACATGGTCCAATATGTGAAGTCAGGGAATGCCCCTGAAACCAAGAGCGCCATAATGATGCCCCCTATGCCGCCAAAACTACCCGCCAATACAAAAGCTAACAGTTTGATACGCCACACATTGACACCCAAGAACTTGGCGCGATCTGGGTTGTCTCGCACCATGCGCAAAGTAAAACCAAAAGGTGACTGCAAAATATAGCGCATCAACAAAAGTGCGACCACGCCCACCACCATTGAAAACAGGTAAAGGTCACTGGGTTCAACTAAGTTCAAACCCAGAAAGGGTGGACGTGGCAAGCCGCCCATAAGACCTTGGTCTCCGCCGGTGAAAGACGTCCAAGAAACAACAATGCTATGAAATAACATTTGAAAAGCTAGTGTTAGGAATGCAAAATAAATTTCTTTTAGTCTGACGCAAATAGCACCCACAATGGCTGCCACAGTTGCACAAAACCCGACTGCCAGTAGAAAAGCAACGGGAATAGGTAAGTCTAGGTGCTGCATGATCAAACCGAAAGAATAAGCGCCCGCACCAAAATAAAGAGCATGCCCAAACGACACCATTCCACCAAAACCAATAAGTATATTGAGTGACGTTGCAAAGACGGCAAATGCTGCGAGACGAATACCGAAATCTATAACGGCTGAAGAGTCTGAAACAAACGGAACACATACTAAGATTATTAGAATAAACGCTGCAATCATTGCCTCTTGTAAAAATGAACGCGCTTTCATTAGTGAGAGTCCTTACCCATAATGCCACTGGGCTTGAGTACTAAGATAGCAGCCATAGCCACAAACATGACGCCTTCGATAAAAAATGGGAAACCAATCGAGCCAAAAGATCGAATTAAACCTATCAGCAACGCACCTACTAAAGCACCGCTTACCGAACCCATACCACCTATGACAGTGACGATAAAAGACTCGATCAAAATAGAAAAACCCATGCCTGGTGACATCGACCTTACCGGTGCGGCTAAGGCGCCGGCGAGACCTGCCAAAGCTCCGCCAAATGCAAACACTCCAGCATAAATTAGGCTTGTATTTAAGCCTAAGGCAGAAGTCATGGACGGGTTAGACGCAGCAGCACGAACGATTTTTCCAATTATTGTTTTATTCAAAAGCAACCAAAGCGCTAAGGCCATACATGCCGCTATGCCAATTAAATATATATAAAAAACAGGAATGACACCACCAGCAAGAAAAACAGGAGGCTCTTGAAAATAAGATGGCATGCCCATTGATTGAAACTCTGAACCCCAAATGATTTTGACAGCATCATCTAAAATCAAAATAAATGCATAACAAACAAGTAGCTGCATCAAAACGTCTGCATCATAAACTCGCCTCATAAAGAATCGCTCAAAAAAAAGGCTAAAAGCACCGACTCCAATAGCGCCAACGAGGGTCGCAATAATGAAACTGTCGGTTAAACGAAAAGCACTCAAAGCGATGTAAGCACCCAGCATATAGAGTGAGCCATGCGCAAAGTTAACAATTCCAAGCACACCGAATATCAACGTAAGGCCCGTAGCCACTAGAAAAAGTAAAGAGCCAACGATAAGCCCTGTGCTGGTTTGTGTCACAAGGCATGACAAAGATGTCACACACTCAAATAAGGCTTCAGTGTCCAAAGTCGCCTCCAAGGCTACGCGAAATGTAATCAGGCTGAGTAGCCCACAGACAGACTACCCAAAAACAGTCAGAAATTACGATTAAGAAATGAAACCCTTTTTAATCATCCACTGCTTCTCGAGCTCAAGAACCGTCGTCCAATTACCCATGTATGGATTAGGCATATATGGCTCTTTTGGCTGCAGGTCTCCCCAAGCTATGGCGTAATCAATAATGGTGTGGTCCAGTGCACGCATGGTAATTTCACCATTGGTACCAAACGGTGACTTAATTGTCATGCCCTGTAGAACATCGGACATTTTTTTTGTGTCAGTGCCGTTGGTTTTCTTAATAGCATTCAACATGAAATCAATACCAACGGCATTTTGCCAAGACCAATTCAATGGCATCGTTTTGAATTTTGCTATGTAGGCGTCACACCAAGCAGCGTTTTGCTGAGTTTTGGGAATTGATTTTAAGTACCGATTACCAGAATGCACGTTCGGTGGCACAGCTTTAATGGCCGTTAGCACCGCATAGTCTGCCATGTTTACACCAAAGAACTGACGATCTTTCATCAAACCATAAATGCTCGCTTGATCAATGAAAGAGGTTAAGTCGCCCCCCCACAGGCAAGAATAAATAGCTTGGGGTTTGCCTTGCAACAATCGGGTAATGGGTTCGCTGTAGTCGGCTTGAAACAGCTTAGGCCATACTGAGTTAACAACCTCAACATCTTTATTAAAATGTTTGAGATACTCAAAAAACTCAGCGGTTGTATCTTTACCATATGAGTAATCTGGCGAGATACTCATCCAACGCGTAAGACCTTTTTCTTTAGCAACTTTGGCAGAATAATCACCACCAACAATAGCGTCGTGTATGCCTTGGCGTGCGGCACGGAAAGCATTCGGTATACGCATTTTTGGGTCAGCTGACAATGCCGAAGTCTCTGAACAAGTGTGCATGACCAAGAAACCTAAATCACGAGCAACTTCATGTACACCAAATGCACCCGAAGACGCCTCAGCATCCAGTATCATCTCACAACCATCACTATTGACCAGTTCACGTGCAATACGTGCTGCTTCATCAGGGCGACCTTTCGAATCACGTATCACCAACTCAACAGGTCGGCCATTCAGACCACCTGCCGCATTAAAGGCTTCTACGCCCATTATGGCTGCATTACGAGAGGCTTCACCGAGCATGGCTACCCTGCCCGATAAAATCGTAGGCATACCAATTTTGATCGGGTTGTTTTTTGCAAGGGAAATGCTTGGCAGGCCAATTGATGCCAAGCCAACAGCAGCGGCAGACCCTGTAAGAATTTTACGGCGTTGCTGTGAAGCGATTGCCTGTGATCTTTTATGCATAAAATTTTCCTCTTAAGCGTTGTAATCACATGGCCTAGCCTCACGCTAAGATTTATGATTAAGATTGAAATAACAACTATGATGAAAAAAGGTTCGCCTTCGTTCTGAGTTAAATTTAAAGTGTAGAAACTCTTAATGAAACGTGGGAAAACCCTAAGCTTAGAGCAAAACAAAAAGGAAAAAATCACATATCTGTCATCAACTACATGACGCAAATGCAATTCGTCTATGGTGCGCCTTTCAACCCTTCAGCAAGCGTGCGATCGAACGCGCATCACCAAACCATTAATCGTCACCGATTCAAGGGTGAGGCATGCAAGCATTATTGCTGTTGGGGGTAGTCGTCTATTGACTTAGCTAAAGGTGTCGCACTTCATGATGAGCGCGTCCATACAAGGTGCGTTAGCATTTCAGAAAGGTTTTAAAACAGTCGATGTAGCTATCACATCAACATGCCAGCTGGCAGTGGCACATGCAGTACCACCTTAAATATGACGTACAAACCAATTAACACCGATAAGCCGCTAAGCACTAAGCCTGCTGCTCTTTTCAGCGTCCAGGCGTCATAATTGGCGATCAATAAAATCAAGATAAAACCCACAATACTAGTCGTGAGGAAACCCAGCACTTCTAATGAGAAAGCCCAAGCCACTAAAGTTAAAAAAAGCAAAATTCTTCTTATATTTGAACCATCAAATTCGTATTCAGTCGCTTTTGGCCAAACCAAAACGCGCACTATATATATAGCTGAAATCAACATCAACAACGTTGCGATGGTACGCGGAAACACCGCACCCAGTTCTGAGTAATCCATCGAGGCCCACCAAATGGTGCAACCTAAAAGTAAAAAAAAGACACAAAAACCGAGACCATAGACATCTCTTGCATAAACATGATTTTGAGTGCTCATGATTGGCTACCCTTTGACTTGCCGAGTTGTTTACGAATAATGGGGTAAAACAGGGTTAACAAAATAAACGCTACAACCACCATACTGATGGGTCGCGTAAAAAACTCTGCTAAAACACTGCCGCGCGCGCTACCAATTAAGTAACCTTGCACAAAACCGGCTTCGGCGATAACACCCAAAATCAACCCCAAAACAATAGGTGATTGTTTGAACCCAAAACGTGCCAGCACCCAACCTATGCCTCCTAAAACAACCATGATGACTACATCATTACCGCTGTTGTTAACGGCATAGCCACCCAACATGGTTAAAAATGCAACGGTTGGTACAAGCAACGCTTTAGGGGTCGCAATTAATAAGCGAAAGGCGTAGCGCCCAAAGAGCAAGCCAACTGGCAACATTAATAAAGTCGCTAAAATTAAGCCGTACATGAATGTGAAAACCACGTCACTTTGTTCGGTAAAAAGTTGTGGGCCAACTCTTATGCCTTGCACTAACAGTGCACCCAGTATCACCGCATCGGGCGGCGTACCAGGAATACCTAAAACTAAAGTGGGTACAAAACCGCCACCGACCGTTGCATTATTAGCAGACTCGGTGGCAACAATGCCACTTGACTCGCCTTGACCAAAATTTTCTGGGTTTTTTGACGATCGACGGGCTTCTGAATAAGCAACCAGTGAGGCAATTGAACCGCCTGCACCAGGCAAAATACCCACAGCGGTTCCAATCACAGAACTGCGTAAAAGATTGAATTTATCAGTCCAACATTTTGTTAAGCCCTCTTTGAGCCTGAAGCTTGACACACGTGTACTAATTTTCATGTGTGATGCAGGTGAAGCAACCAAATCAATTAAGACAGGTATGCAATACAAGCCAATTAAAGCTGACACTACATCTAAGCCACCGAGCAAAGTGTAAGACTCGCCTGTGAATCGCAGATCGCCACCCACTTCTGCTACGCCAATCATTGAAAGCAACAAACCTATGCAACCACCAATTGCTGCTTTATATATATTGCCCTCTGATAAGGAGGCGATCAGAGTTAAACCAAAAATAGCCATCCAGAAATATTCAACAGGCCCAAAACTTAATGCGAATTGCGCTAAGGGCGGGGCCAACAAAATTAAACATAACGCACCGACCAAACCGCCGACTACTGACGACAAGCAGGCAATCGTTAAGGCTAAATCGCCATCACCTTTTTTGGCCATCGGGTAACCATCGAAGGTGGTGGCAATGGCTGAGGGTGTCCCGGGGGTGTTTAATAAAATGGCAGCGTACGAGCCACCGTAAATGGCGCCGGTATAAATAGCACCGAGGGCGATCAATGCGGTAGCGGGTGGCGCCGCGAAGGTAAAGGGCACTAAAACAGCAACCGCCATGGTGGCGGTCAAGCCCGGCATGGCACCAATCACAATGCCAGCGCACACCCCAGCCAGTGCAATGATAAAGTTTAAGGGTGTAAAAATGTCAAGTAAGAACTGAAGATGAAACATGCTTAGCCCAAACGTTTGGATAAAAATATGCCCGACCAACAGTTATGGACTGGGCATATTTGTTTACTTAAAAAATGACTGTTTATTGATCTAAAGAAATCTTGGCTGACACTTCTTAGTCGGCCATGGCTAACCTTGGCTAGCCATGGCTAACTTTAGCTAGCCCTAGTTGACCTTAATACCTAAAGAAGGTGCTAATTTTTTGAGGTCTTTTTTCAAGCCGGTCATGAAAGCTTGCATTTCTGCAGGGCCCACATCAACTAATGAATAGCCGTTTTCTTCCATTTTTTTAACAAAAGCGGGGTCTTCATTAATGTTTCTAATAATGCCAGCCAATTTTGCTTGTGTTTCGGCCGGTGTCGATTTTGGAACGGCAATGCCACGGTAAACCCCACCGACTAAGTCATAACCCAACTCAGTGAATGTTGGGCAATCAGGAATAGCAGGGTGACGCCCTTTCATCGCAACCGCTAAACATCTCACCTGATCGCCCAATTGAACTTTACCGGTGGTGTAGCCCCACGCCCCGTCAACTTGGCTACCTAATAAGGCAGTGTTAGAGGCGCCTGTACCTTTAAAGGGAATGTAAACCATCTTAATGCCAGCCATTTCTGAAAACCGAGCTTTGGCCAATTCATTGCCTGACTTCGTACCTGAACCACTGACTGTTAGGCTACCAGGTTTGGCTTTAGCGGCTTTAACAAAATCATCAAGTGTTTTGAAAGGGCTTGATGCAGGAACAAGCAGGGCATCGGGTGTGTAATGAAACCAGTAAATACTTTGTAAGTCATCGGTTTCATAACCTACTTTTTTGTCCATAGGTTGCAAAATGATGTGTGGCAAATTAACGCCCATCATGGTGTAACCATCATTTGGCATTTTGTTTAGTTGTGACCACCCTGCCGCACCGCCTGCACCGGGTTTGTACTGTATGGCAACAGATTGCCCAGTTAACTTCTTAAAGTATGTCTCTTGAAAGCGTGCGGTCACGTCTGACTCGCCACCTGGGCCATAGGGAATAATGTAATTGATGCTGCGATCTGGGTACGCTTGTGAGTGAGCGGGTGCGGCAAAACCCATAGCGGCCACTAAAGAACTGGCTGCAACCAATTTGGTTGCAGTAAAGAGTTTATTTAATTTGAAATGTTTCATACTGTCTCCGTCTGTGAATACTGCTTTTTTTAAGTGGCAGTTTAGGTGTCTTGAGAATATACGGTCATAAATCACAATAGTCAACTGATTGATATATATGACTTGCATATTTTTTATCTATAATCTCTTTTACTGCAATTCATTTTTAAGAAGAATAAGGTTCATACATCGCAATGAAAATAATTATTTCTGAGTTCATGGAAGAGGCAGAAGTCGACCGCTTACGCCAAAGTTTTGACGTCACCTACGATGCAACACTGGTTGATGACTCAAAAAAATTACAGTCATTGCTTGCCGATGCTGACGCTTTGATCGTTCGCAATCGTACTCAGGTCACATCCGAACTTTTACAGCATGCCCCTGCCCTTAAAGCCTTGGGTCGCTTAGGCGTTGGGCTAGACAATATTGACCTCACAGCCTGTGAACAACGCGGTGTAAAGGTATTGCCAGCTGTGGGTGCTAATGCACAAGCAGTTGCTGAATATGTCATAACCGCCATGATGCTATTGGTAAGAGGTGGCTTTATGGCATCAAGCGCCATTGGCGAAGGCGCCTGGCCCAGAGCCGCACTTTCAAATGGTGGCGAAATTGCAGGTAAAGTCATGGGGCTGGTTGGGTTTGGGGGTATAGGTCAATTAACAGCAAAGCTTGCGCAAGGTCTCGGCATGCAGGTTATTGCTTACGACCCAGCCATCGATCAGACCGACACTGTTTGGAACAGCACAAACGTTGAACCTCGCACCTTAGAAGCGTTAGTTTCTGAAAGCGATGTCATTAGCCTGCACGTACCGTTATTACCCTCGACAAACAACATGTTTGATGCTGCCCTGATCGGTCAAATGAAACCGAGTGCGGTGCTCATTAACACTGCACGGGGTGGCATCGTGAATGAAGCGGCGCTGGCCAATGCGTTGAAAGCCAAGAAAATTTACGGGGCCGCACTTGATGTTTTTGTGACTGAACCGTTAGGCAACCAGAGCCCTCTTGCTGGCATACCGAATCTCTTATTGACCCCGCATATTGCGGGCTTAACCGTTGAGTCAAACCAGCGTGTCAGTAAAGTGACAGCCGACCGAGTAGCCGACTGCCTACTGAAGCAATAGTCTCGCTGCAATTTCGCTTTAAACAACCATACACGTGGGGAATTACAACATGGCAATATACACATTTGATCAAGCCGTCGAACGCGCGACACAAGTACTCGAAGCTGCTGGCGCCAATCGGGCAATGGCGCTCAGTACAGCCAAAGGTCTGGTTATGGCTGAGGCACAAGGATTAACTTCGCACGGCCTGTCACGACTTAAGCAGTACGCCTCACATTTAAGTGTCGGGCGCGTGAACCCATTGGCTCAACCGAGCATCGTTAAAGACAGCCGTGCAGGAGTATTAATTGATGCAGATGAAGGCTTGGCGTTTCCGGCATGTGAGTTGGCGATCGCAGAGCTAATTGTGCGTGCCAAAGAGTATGGCATTGGTTTTGCTGGCGTGACCCGAAGCCATCATTTTGGCATGGCTTCACTGCATCTTGATGCCGTAGCTCAAGCGGGCATGGTGGGCTTGGCGTTTAGTAATTCGCCCTCAGCCATGCCGGCATGGGGTGGTAAAACGGCTCTATTTGGCACAAACCCCATTGCAGCGGTTTTTCCACGTCATAACAAAGACCCCATTAGTGTCGATATGTCGTTATCAGAGGTAGCGCGTGGCAAGCTGATGGTGGCGGCTCAAAAAGGGCAAGAGATTCCCCTTGGCTGGGGGTTAGACAGTGACGGCCAACCCACAACTGACCCAAAGGTTGCCATGCAAGGCATGATGTGCCCCATGGGTGGAGTCAAGGGCTCAATGCTGGCGCTTACAGTAGAACTGTTATGTGTGGCCTTAACGGGTGCTTCTTTTGGGTTTGAGGCTGACTCTTTTTTTGAAAAAGAAGGTAACCGGCCCCATTTAGGTCACGTTTTTTTGGCAATCAACCCAGGCGCTTTAGCTGGAAACGAGATTTTTAATGAACGTATTGAAACGTTAGTTTCGGCCATGTTGCTTGACCCAGATGTTCGCTTACCGGGTAGCCGACGCAACGCTATCATGGTGGCAGCTGACAACAAGCTTGAATTAGCGGACAGTTTATTCGAATAGGTCGCTATTGTTCGGCATCCATTCCACTTAACTTAACTTAACTTAACTTAATAAGCTAGCGTTGCACAAGCAAAAAAAACACGTCAAGCCATTTGAAGTTTAAAATAACCTTCGTTATGAGTTTTGAATCTTCTTTTTATATCGTTTTATACCTTGCGGCCGTTGCGGGCGTCAGTTGGTTGCCTTTGATCGTCTCTAAGCCCTACGAACCGCCCTATTTTTGGCGCTGGGCCACGCTGCTTACTTCAAGTGGGCCATTACTATCAGGTTTGATTATTCTTGGTTTTATTTTAATCGCTCAAGACGCCTCAAGTTACGACACCGTGATGATGACCGGGTGGATGATCATACTATTTTTAATACCATTTCAAATTTTAATGGCCGTAACGGCTTATTTGTTCATTTGCGCCACCCTAAAAGAGCGACGCAAATCAATGCTTTAAATAAATTCAAAGCAGTTCAAGGCGCATTCAATAAGCTGTGTTTTAGAGCTAGACGCTGCGTAGTTTGCAAAGACAGGCACCTTAAATTCAGGTGCTCGCAAAACTGGGTGAAGTTTAACCAAGGGGCTAATTTTTTCTAATAGATGCGTAGACAAATAAGCCGACCCCGGAAAGTCAACCAGCAAATCAGCTGCAATTTTTGCTGTTGAAACCGTTATATCTGCTTGCAAATAATTTGGGAAAAACTCAAAAAATTGCGTGTTGAAAGATGTGCTCCAGTCAACATGAATATAACCACTCTTGATCAGGGCATCAACTTCTTGCTCGGCAGAATCGCTCATCATTTTTAACTCAATTTCACCTAATTTGAGCGCCATCGTATCGTGACTTGCATGCGGTTCCATCAAAATTGCAAGGTCTGCCGTGCCTTGTTCTAATCGATTAAATATTTGAGGCGAATAGGCTGTTTCTAAACGCAAACGAATCTTAGGTTGACGATTTAAAAAGCGTTTGATCCAGTTAGGATCAACGCTTTCCCATACGCCAGGTGCTGCCAAAATAGTTAAATTAGGCCTTGGATCTGATTCCACGCAAGCTGAAAATCGAGCTTGCTCCCAAGTTTTAAGCATCGTTCTAAAGTAGGGTATGAGACGCTCACCCGCCTCAGTGAGCCTAACGTCATTACGAACTCTGAGAAATAGTTGAGTTTTTAATTCGTCTTCTAAAAGCCTAATTCGAGAACTGACCGCAGAGGTGGTCACGTTCAAATTTTCGGCTGCCTGACCAAAGTGTCGGGTCTGACAAACCTCTAAAAAAGTTTTAATTTGATTAAGTTGCATATTAAGACAGTAAACCAGATAAATCTGGAAGATCGTTGAATATTATTGAACGTATAAGCGAAATTAATTTGATATGTGTTCAATTATTGAACGGCTGAGTATGTATTAT
>CALBMZ010000220.1 GCA_937896225.1 uncultured Alcaligenaceae bacterium
CGCGTTGTAAAGCTTGTTGCGCCACAATGACAGTGTTGTAATCAGTTTGACCGCTAATGTAACGTTCAAGGGCCAACGATGCCGCTTGTTGTGCCGCTTTTACAGCTCGTAACAAATCAGCACCTGCACTACTGGAAGTTGAAATAACTGACAAGGCATCTTGCACTTCACGCTGGGCATTGAGCACGATGTTTTGATAATTTAAGATACTTTGTTGAAAAATTGCGTCTTGCACACGCACCTGTTGTACTAAAGTACCACGGTAAAAAACTGGGAATAAAAAACTTCCCCCAACAGAAGAGTTGTTACCACTCCAGGTAAACGTACCGGTGCTAGTGTCAACGCTACCCGTCTGAAAACCGAAATAACCACTTAAAGAAAAGCTGGGGTACAAAGCGGCTTCGCTCACACCAATTAATGCTGAACGAGAAGCCGCCAAGAATTCAGCCTGCAACACATCGGGTCGGCGACGTAACAAATCTTGTGGAATACCTACATCTAACGTGGCAGGTGGTGTGGGTTTGGTTAAGGTTTGGCCAAATTCCAATACATAATACGGTGGAGGTTGACCCAACAACACACTCATTGCATTTTGTGCTTGCCTCAGTGACGCCATCAACCCCGGCACCTCAGACTTTGTTTGCTCGTATTGGGCTTGAGCTTGGCTCAAATCGAGCAAAGAAGTCGCGCCCGCTTCGTAACGCGCTTTAGCGATACGTAGACTTTCTGCTTGCAACGCTAGGTTTGTTAATGCGACCTGAATTAAAGATTCATTGTTGCGAATATTGATGTAGGTGTTGGCGACATCAGAAGACAGCGAAACATCAGCCGCGTAATACGCAGTCACTGCACCCAAATAGGTGGCTTGTGCACTTTCAATACCACGCCTAAACTTTCCCCAAAAATCAATTTCCCAACTGGCGTTTAACAACACATTGCTAACTTTAGTGCTTTCAATCGAAATACTATCGGGCTTGGCCCCACCATCACGCGTCAAATTTGAATCGCCG
This sequence comes from uncultured Alcaligenaceae bacterium, assembly GCA_937896225.1. Lineage (GTDB taxonomy): Bacteria > Pseudomonadota > Gammaproteobacteria > Burkholderiales > Burkholderiaceae_B > Algicoccus. Next base: position 1,011 of record CALBMZ010000220.1, read on the forward strand.
CCTAGCTCTATGTTTGGTAGAAGACTACCTTGTGACACGCCTAATTGAGCACGAGTTTCATAAACCCTTAACGCCGCAACCTGTAGTGACAAGTTTTGTTTGGCTGCTATATCTAGCAGACGATTCAAAGTGGGGTCATTAAAATCTTGCCACCAGCGTACCGGGTTGATTTGCGCATTGCGCACTAACTTAATCGCAGCAGTGAACTCGCCCGGCTTTTCAGCTTGCCAGTTTGAAGATAGGGGTGCGTTGGGCTGATTAAAATTGGGCCCGACCATACACCCAGTTAACAAAGCTGACACAGAAAGTAAGGATGCAAGCCCAAGCTTGCAAGAAAAATTGGAGTGATTAACCATAGTACGATTCTACTGGTTATTTGACATAAATATCAACGTGGTGACATGGATGGCCAGTTCAACCAACCGTTGATTGGCCTCTGGCACCCTAAAAGCCGAGTGAGCAGACAGGGTCACATTATCGAGTTTGGTTAAAGGGTGGTCTGAGGGTAAGGGCTCAACAGTAAAAACGTCTAGACCAGCATGCCGTATATGACCAGATTTAAGCTGTTCAATCAAGGCTTTTTCATCGACTAAAGCACCACGAGCTGTATTGACCAACATGACGCCGGGTTTCATTTGCTGTAAACGTTTTGACGACATAAAGCCTTTGGTACTGTCGTCTAATAACAAGTGCAACGAAATGACGTCACTTTGCGCCAATAATTCTTCTAAGGGTAAAAATGTCACACCCGGGTAAGTACGAGGCGAACGATTCCAAGCGACCACCTTCATGTCTGCCCCCAGGCAAAGCCTAGCCATTTCAGCGCCTATACCACCAAAACCAACTAAACCCACTGTTTTGCCCGTTAACTGCACCCCTTCGCTACGTAACCATTGACCCTGCCGCATGGCACGGTCCATAAAGGTTAGGTTACGAGCCCCCGCCCACATGAGGCCAAACGCGCACTCAGCCACGGCCGTATCACCGTAATTTTTAATTAAATGCACTTGAATGCCCAGCTCTGCCAAGGCTTCAATATTCATGTAAGAACGAGCACCGGTACCCATAAACACAACGTGTTTAAGTTTGGGGCAAAGCTTGGCTATTTCGGTGGGCAATAAGCTATGGTCAACCCAAATGACCTCTGCATCACCCACTCGCTGGGGTATGTCTTGCGGGCTAATGTCAGGATCAACATTAATATCAAGTTCTAAGTCTAGTGTTAAATCATGCTTTAAAGCACCATCAATGGCCACCATGAGTGCATCAACCACCCGTGCCATGGCGTCTGTGGCATCTATAAAAACGACTTTACGAAAGGTTCGTGTGGAATGAGTAGGCATATTCAAAGCGATTTAAAAAAAATTGCATTTTTTACAAACTGAACATCACAATAGTAGGACGACTGAACGTATAGACGTGTTGTAAGCATGATAACGCTCAAGTTTAGACGCTCAATCGCCATGGAAATGTAAAATCTTGTTTTAAAGTTCATAAATTTATAAAAGTCAGCCACTAACTGAATAATTTTCGGATAAGTTTTTTTCGCAACGAGGCATTATGTTTGGCATCACCGATTTAGTGACCTTTGTTTTAGGCACCATATTTATTGTGTTGCTACCCGGCCCGAATTCACTCTATGTTTTAGCTGCGTCGTCAAAACTAGGAAAAAACTATGGTTACCGTGCTTCGTTAGGTGTGGTGGTAGGCGATACCGTTTTAATGATTTTAGCGGCCACGGGTGCGGCAACATTACTGCATACCAATGACTATGTGTTTACAATTTTTAAATATGCAGGTGCAACCTACCTAAGCTACGTGGGGTTGACGTTATTGTGGTCTGCCGAGCAAAAATGGCGGCAAGCCAACAGAGTTAAAAGAAAGCAACCTGATGTAGCGAAACGCATTAAAGAACGTACATTCAGTCCTAAATCATTTCAAACTGCCCTTTTCATTAGTTTGATGAACCCCAAAGCCATTTTATTTTTTGTTTCTTTTTTTATACAATTTGTTGACCCTCAACACCCAAACCCTGCCCTCACCTTTTTAATGTTAGGCTTAATTGTGCAAGTATTTAGCATTGCTTACTTGGTCACACTGATTTATGGTGGGTTAGCGCTAGCCAAACAGTTTGAAAAAAACAAAAAACTTGCAGCAATTTTTACTGGTGGCGTGGGTCTCGTTTTTTTGACTTTTGGTGTCAAACTGGTGACCTCCACGCTATGATGGTTGTGCGGCAAGCTGTAAAAGCAGATTTTGCAAGCAATTTGTTTACGTATTTAACTACTATCTAAACTTAATAAAAGATTTTTGATGTGAAAACCACGCCCCTATCAGCTATTAACGAAAGCGAAGACACCCGCATCACACCTACTGAGCGGGCTCAAACAGCTCGCAAAACAACGCTTGTCAGTGTAGTGGTAAACATTATTTTGTCGACTTTGCAAATTGTGGTGGGCTATTTCGCTCGATCGCAAGCATTAATTGCTGACGGCATTCATTCGCTTTCTGATTTATTTGCCGACTTTGTTGTGCTAATTGCCAACCACCATAGTCAAAAAGACCCTGACGACGACCACCCTTATGGTCATCAGCGTTTTGAAACCGCAGCGTCGCTAATGCTCGGCATTATTTTAATGTTGGTAGCAATTGGCATGCTTTGGGTATCGGTTGATAAACTTATGAACCCAGGTGACATACCTGATGTCAGTATCGTTGCTTTTTTTATAGCACTGTTAACGTTGGTGTCTAAAGAAGGCTTGTTTCGTTACATGCTCAAAGCAGCTAAAGCCGTCAAGTCAAGCATGTTGGTTGCCAACGCTTGGCATGCCCGTTCAGACGCTGCTTCCTCTTTAGTAGTGTCAGTGGGCATTTTAGGTAACATTTTGGGCTATCCCATCTTAGACCCTATTGCTGCATTAATTGTGGCTTTGATGATTGGTCGTATGGGCTGGAACTTCGGCACAGAAGCCCTTAACGACTTAATGGACCGCACCATTGACGATGACGAAATCAAAGCCATACGCGACACCCTAGAACGCACTCCCGGCGTTCTGGGCGCACACGACATTCGCGCCCGTAAAATGGGTGACATGATTATTGTTGATGCCCACATTGAGGTAGATCGCAACCTAACTGTTGAGCAGGGGCACGATATTTCAGCAGCCGCTCGCTATGCCGTGATGCAACGTCATCGAGTCTTAGACTTACTGGCCCACGTTGACCCAGCTGACCCAGTTGACCCAGTTGACCCGTTAGAGCCTATAACCCAAAGCAACTTGAATACTCTTACTTAAGGGTTAAAAACACGACCTGACTCACGCACATAAATGCGGAGCTAAACGTTATTATTGACAATAAATTAACTTATGAAACCTCTATCAGGCTTACGTGTCATTGAAATTGGGCAACTCATTGCAGGCCCATTTGCGGCTAAAATACTCGGTGATTTTGGTGCAGACATTATCAAAATTGAGCCCCCTGGTAAGGGTGATCCATTGCGTAAATGGCGCTTGTTACATGAAGGCACTTCAGTCTGGTGGGCATCGCATGCGCGTAATAAACGGTCGTTAACACTAGATTTACGCCAACCTGAAGGTCAGCAAGTCGTCAAAGACTTGGTCAAACAAACAGACATTGTGATTGAAAACTTTCGTCCTGGCACCCTTGAAAAATGGGGTTTAGGCTTCGAGACACTGCGCGCCATTAACCCTAATTTGATATTACTTAGGGTGTCAGGTTATGGTCAAACGGGCCCCTACCGCGACCGCCCTGGGTTCGGTGCCATTGGTGAGGCAATGGGTGGTTTTCGTTATTTAAGTGGTGAGCCCGGTCGTCCACCGGTGCGGGTCGGCGTGTCCATTGGCGACACCTTGTCAGGCTTACATGGTGTCATCGGCGTCATGATGGCCCTTCGACATCGCGAACAACAAGGCGGTTCAGGGCAAGAAATTGATGTTGCGCTTTATGAGTCAGTTTTTAATATGATGGAAAGCTTAATACCCGAGTACGACAAATTTGGCGTCGTACGAGAACCTGCTGGGGCCCGTTTACCTGGCATTACACCTAGCAATGCCTACTTGTGCCAAGATGGTCGCTACGCCTTGATTTCAGGCAACGGTGACAGTATTTTCAAACGATTAATGGGCATCATGGGCCGCCCAGACATGGCCGATGACCCACGCTTTGCAGTCAATGATGGCCGCTCCGCCCACGTTGACGAAATTGACGACGCCATCACCGCCTGGACATCTCAACATACACTTGACCACATACTTGAAAAACTCAATAGTGTTGATGTGCCCTGTGGCAAAAGCTATGACGCACGTGACATCATGAACGACCCGCACTACCAAGCACGAGACATGCTGCTTGATGCACCCTTACCCGACGGTTCAATCGTCAAAATACCTGGTATTGTGCCTAAACTGAGCCAAACCCCCGGCCAAGTCGACCGCCCTGCCCCAACTTTGGGGCAACATAACGAAGAAATATTAAACGAATTGGGTATCAGTGCTGACACCCAACGTGATTGGCGTGAGCGTCAGATTATTTAATGAAATCAAACCACCCGAACCTGTAAATCTGCCAAACCAGAAATACGGCCTACCATGGTGTCACCCGTCACGACTGCCCCGACACCCTCTGGTGTACCGGTAAAGATTAAGTCACCGGCCTTAAGCTCAAACAATCCTGATAAAAAGGCAATACTTTCGGGCACAGACCAAATGAGTGAAGCGATGGTGCTGTTTTGTTTGACTTGACCGTTGACTTCAAGTGAAATAGTGGCGTGTGCAATGTCTTGCACAGCAGCAGCAGGGTAAATGGGGCCGATGGGACCCGAGAAATCAAATGCCTTGCCAACTTCCCAGGGACGACCTTGTTTTTTACACTCAGCTTGTAAGTCACGCCGTGTCATATCTAAACCTGCTGCATAACCATAAATACATTTTGCAGCCTGTTCAACGGTTAAGTCTTTCCCACCCGAACCCAAAGCAACGACTAGTTCCATTTCATAATGAAAATTAGAGGTTTGACTTGGGTAAGGTATTTCACCCCAATGGTCAGCCGTCACAGGTACCAACGCATCGGCTGGTTTCGTAAAGAAAAAAGGGTCTTCGCGACCTGTAAACCCCATCTCTTTGGCGTGTTCAGCATAATTACGGCCTACGCAATAAACACGGCGGACAGGGTATTTTGCTGTTTGGCCCGCAATGGGCAAGATCATTTGAGCGGCTGGGGCGAATACAAACTGGGTAGTCATAGAGTTAGCCTTGTGATTTTATATAACTTGAAATAGATTATTAAAAAAATGGGGTTTTATTTTTAGTGTGTTTTTTAGTGTGTTTTATGAAACTTTAAAGCAATAAACAAGTGTCGGTCGATCATTGTAATTTTAAGATATTTTAAGATTTCTTTTTAAATCAAAAAACGCCTTCTTAGGCAAGAAGTTAAACATTATTTGCCCTCCTCACCCTTACCGAATAGAATTTTCGCACGCCCTGTTAAAATCAAGGTTGCAAAAAATCAAGCAATTGTTTGGCTTTCTATCAACCTCTTTTAAATCGGTATAACTATGTCATTAGCAAATGTTACCCCCGGCAAAAACGCACCTGACGTGGTCAACGTCATCATTGAAATTCCAATGAACGCAGACCCAATCAAATATGAAGTCGATAAAGAAACAGGGGCAATTTTTGTTGATCGTTTTGTCAGCACGGCTATGCACTATCCAGCCAATTATGGCTATGTACCCCGCACGTTAAGCGGCGACGGTGACCCAGTTGACGTTTTAGTGATTACACCTTTCCCCCTAATTCCTGGCGTTGTGGTGCCTTGCCGCCCCATCGGCATTCTTAAAATGACAGACGAGGCAGGTGAAGACGGCAAAGTATTAGCTGTACCGACAACCAAAATTATGCCGTTATACGATCACTGGAAAAAGCCTGAAGACTTGCCAGCTATTCAACTTCGAGCTATCGCTCATTTCTTTGAGCATTACAAAGACTTAGAGGAAGGCAAGTGGGTCAAAGTTAGCGGCTGGGAAGGTGTTGAATCAGCCAGAAAAGAAATTATTGATGGAATGGCCAACTACAAAGGCTAAGGCTTAATTTTACCGCTCGAGACATCGTGCCCAATTTCAATATCATTGGGCACGGTGGGCGGTGCACTATCAAAGTATTCCTCATATGGCGCATCAGAGGGCACTGGGGCAGCAACCTGTTCAGCTACATACTTTTTTTGATCTGCAGCTTCATCACCTAACTCAACCCAACCCCCAACATTATTAAAGTCAGGGTCTGCAGCTAAATCTGCGGCTGGCAACAACGATTTTTTAGATAACACGGGTAATGAAGCGCCAACAGTCGTGGCCAAACGCCATTGCTTAGCGGCCAAATCAGGTTTACCAATACGATCAAACATGCTGCCCAGCAAAGCATGAACATGTGGATCAGGGTGAACAGCCAAGCTGCGCTCAAAATATCGTTGCGCTTGACCCCACATTTGGGAAGCCAAACACAGCGAACCAAGAGAAACCAACAGTTTCGCGTCATTTGGCCGTTTAACCAACCAAGCTTCTGCCTTTTGTAAGCGACGGTTAACCTCTTGACCCTCAACACTTGCATAGGCTTCTAAAACACGAGCATCAAAAGAATGCTCTATAGCGTTTTCGAGTACACGAGAAGCCTCTTTAATTTGATCGCTAGATTCAAAAGCCTGTGCGCCCGCCAAAGCAACATCAGGTAATAGTTTTTCATCACTACGCAGTGATTTCCAGATAGGCTGCCAGTCGCCTCGGCGTTGTGCGTCACGAATTTGTGCGGCACCCGCCACATCAACCAAACGATCAGCCTCTTGTGCCTGAATGGCCTTCATACGCTTGAGCTGATGAGCCATAGCAAGAACTTGTGAATGATCGTTAAGTTGTTGATAAGCTCGCAACAAAATACGCATGGTGTGAACGTGCTTGGACGAATCAGCGCCCGATGCAAGCATGGTATCAAGTGCCTGCTGAGCTAACCCCTGATCGAGCCATAAATCAGCTGCAGCAGCGGCAATAGCCACATTTAAGTTTTGCTCAACCTTCTGATCGACCTTATGATTAATCGTTTGACTATTCACAGTTGCCTGCGCTTGACTAATTAACTGATCTCGTCTGGTGTACTCACCTAGAGCGTGAGCTGCCCGAGCAGCAGACAAACCGGCCAAAACTTGACGCCGGTGATTTTTGGTTTGCAATGAAAGCTTCGTTAAGGCTTGCTCAGCCAACGTATAACGCCCCTCAATTAAAGCTGCCCAACCATCTTCAAGTAAGTCTTGATCGCGTTGCGCTTTTCTTTCGCCTTGCCAATTACGCACACGCATGGGCAGATTCGTCAACCAAGCCAATAAGCGGAGCAAAAAATATAAAGTCAAAAAACCTACAATCGATATGAAAACGGCAAAGGCCAATGAAACTTGAACACTTAAGTTATCAACCACAATCATGACATTACCGGGGTGACGGTCAATAACTAAAGCCACCACAACGGCAAGTGTGAATAAAAGAGTTGTCCAAAACCAGTTACGCATCAGCCTTAATTTCCCGTTTTTTCAGAGTTGAAGCCTTTTGCTCGCAAAGAGGCCACAGCATTTAAGCTGTCTGATAAAGATGGAAGTTGAACCACAATCGGGGCGGCCTTGAGTTGGGCAACCAACTCAAGTACTTTTTTAGTTTGAGGTGCTACCAAATCAAAACGACTATTTACTAAGCTTGATATTTGTGTCATTTCAGTCTGCCAAAGCGAGGTTTGACGCATCATCATGGCTAACTTAGCACTCAAAACCAAGCCCCTTAAGTGTGAACGCAAGGCAATACTTTGCTCTTCAGACATCAATAATGACTGCGCGTCAACGGCACGTCGTATTCGCACAATATCGCCGAATTCTTTAGAAACCACACTTGACGCTTGGTCAGCCATTTGTTGGGCTTGGTCGCCCGCTTGTTGCCACCAATGGTTTAAGGTTTCAAGTGACCAAAAACTAACGTTAGGGGCGATTGTAGGCGCTTTTGCAGGCGCTTCACTTGGTGCAACAGATTGAGCGGCTGGCGCTGGGGCAGAGGGTGTTGTAGGCATTGAGGCCGCTGAAGGCGAACCTTCACTTTCAGTAGATTTCGTGGGTTGACTCGAGCCTTGAGAGAAACTGTGACTTGTGGGGGCCAATAATGGGGCTTGACTTAAAAGCTCTGCCAGGCGATCAAGTTTACTAAACAGCGCAGTTATATCAACATCAGGGGTTGCGCGTAAGCGACTTAAGTCAGACTGTATGGCACGACCCACCTCAGCAAAACGTGGCGAATCAAAACGAACAATAGCTTGTTGAGCGGCCTCGAGTGCGGCAATACTACCCGCGACTTGACCCGTAAGAGACAACTGTTGATTGGCTAACAAAACCAGACGCTCTACTTCATTGGCACGCAAGGTATCGTCAACACCGTGATTAAATGCACGCCACGATTGCTCAATCGTTGCAAAATCGCTACGAGCAACCTTAACCTGGGCATCAATTTGATTTAGTTTTTCTGTTTGAGACTGGGCTAAGGCCAGTGCTTCACGTGCCCGCTGATCGGCCTGTATAGATTGGGTTTCAATTTCTTGCATACGTGTTGCAACGATACGGCTGGTTTTGTCGATGCGCTGCTGCTGCCACCAAAGCCCTGAACCTGCCGCGGCTAACAAGACCGCCAAAATTAATACAGTAGCTACCCAACTAAAACGACGTGTCGTGACAACCTCATCAATTGTCACAGACGATTTGGCTTCTGACACTTTATCTTCAGTGTCAGCGGGTGTTTTAGTTTCATCAGCATTCGCATTCATAGTTTTGATTGTAACGTTTGAACGTGTTAAGAGGAAATAATGCTTACACTAAAAATTTTTTGATAATTTTACTATACCTGCCAGTATGTCTTGATCATTTGGCATAACAAGCTCAAACAGAGTCTCGTCATGAGTTCCGAGTGTAGGGGTAACACTTGAATTCCCCTCAATCAGTAAAAGCCTAACCCGCGAAAGCACTTTAGGGTGGGTCACCACAACGCCTTGAATGACGTGTTCAGCCTTAACTTTAAAACGTTTAAATTGTGTTTCGACCGCATCAACTGACTCAATGCTGGTGAACAACCAAATCAGGGGTATTTGATTCTGCCAAGCGTCAAAAAGCGCTTGAGCTTGCTCGCCAGACCACATACAAGGGTTGCGACTATAAGTGGCTAAACAATCAACCTCACACCCGTTTTCAAGCAAACGTTCTCGCAACCACTCACGGCCCCACTCAGCCCGTACAATCAGCACCCGCTTGATACGTGACAAGTGCGGCATAAGTAGTTGCCAAAGCGCTTCTGAGTCTTGCTGACATGACGCAAAGGGGTATAAAAGGTCAATTGTCACCCCAAAACGTTGCCGAATCGCCTGTGCCGTTTGCCCCCCCACCGCTGCAAATAATGTTTGACTAAGGTTAGTGCACATCTTAGGTGGGAAGTGTTCAACGGCAGCTCGACTGACAAATACGATTAAATCATAAGGTTTAGAAGCTGATGTTATCAACGTTGCCGTTTCATTTGTTGATTGTTCTACATTTGAAACGGCATTCGTTGAGGTTGCCCTCACCAGCGCATTAGACGGTAAAGGTTCGATAGACAAGGCTGGCAAAACCAAGGCTGGCAAGCTCAGGCTAGCCAGTGAATCAATCAAGCCTTGCTGACGCGCAGCCGGTCGCGTTAAGACAATGGTTGGCTGTTTAGGCATGCCCAATCTGATTTAAAGACGCCAAGATTTGATCGGCACCCTGCTGCTGTAACGCACGGGCTACAGCTTCTCCTAGCTGATTTGCCTCGTCTATCGAACCATTCGCTTGATGCGAAACGACTTGTTGCCCATCTGGTGTAGCCACTAAAGCTTGCAAATGAATTTGGTGGTTTCGAATGATAGCGTATGCGGCTATTGGCACCGTACAAGACCCCCCAAGCGCTCTCGAAACAGCGCGCTCCGCTATTGAACATGCTGTGGTTTGGGCGCATGCTAAAGGTTGCAAAATTTGTTTTAAATCAGCCCGATCAGAGCGAATTTCAATACCTAACGATCCCTGCCCTGCAGCAGGCAAAGAATCTTGCGTTGAAATTAAGCCTCGAATGCGCTCTGACAAACCTAACCTTTCTAAACCCACTGCTGCCAAAATAATCGCATCAAACTCACCTGCATCAAGCTTACCCAGACGTGTATCAAGGTTGCCACGCAAAGGCTTAACCGTAAGATGTGGGACCAATCGGCGAAGTTGTGACTCTCTCCTGAGACTGGAGGTACCCACCACGGCACCTTTAGGAAGGGCGTGCATGTCGGCATATTGGTTAGACACCCAAGCATCTCGAGTTTCTGCACGAGGCAAAATTGCGGCCAACTCGAAAGGTTCGGTTAAATCGACAGGTACATCTTTAAGAGAGTGCACAGCCAAGTCTGCCCGCCCATCTAGCAAAGCGTACTCAAGCTCTTTAATAAATAAACCTTTTCCGCCTATTTTTTGTAAACTGCGGTCGAGTATTTCATCGCCACGCGTACTGAGTTTGAGTAATTCCACCTCAACACTTGGGTATAAACGCAACAAACAATCACGTACATGCTCAGCTTGCCAAAGGGCTAAACGACTTGCACGCGTTGCAATAACAAGCTTTTGCGGCAAGTTTTGTATGGATGTCACCATTTTTTAAGCTTGGCTAAAGTAGTTTAAAACTAGGGTAACGACAATACTCAGAACCACTAAAAAACCTAAACCTTGCAGCAAACTGTAACCTTTTCGGTCACCCATTTTGGTTTGTTGGGCGTTAAGCGTTTGTTGATCATGCAACTTTTCAGCTGCCGTTTGCTCGGGTTTTGCTTGTGCATTCATCATTTATTCCTTTTGGTATCGTTACAGTTTATGCCAGTGAGATTTAAACTGCTTGACCTCTTCGTCAGCTATATCATTGGCCATATCTATTTAGCTCTGGCTGCCTAAGCAAGTGTTGCCATCCAACGGCTTACAACTATCACATCCAGCACACCCAACACTTCTGGCATGATTTTAACGCTTTCAGCGGGTTGCCCTCGCTAAGATGCAAAAACGCCGGCCTGTGCAACACAAGACGGCGTTAAGCTGAAAGTCAAAATAATGAACCTTCAGTAGAAGCAAAAAACTACAGAACAGACATGAGCAACTTGCCCATTTCAGAAGGGTTACGAGTGGTTTTAATACCGCATGCTTCCATAACAGCGAGCTTAGCTTCTGCCGTGTCTTCGCCACCAGAAATTAACGCACCAGCGTGACCCATGCGCTTGCCTGCAGGGGCGGTGACACCCGCAATAAAGCCCACAATCGGTTTGGTCATATTATCTTTTGCCCAACGTGCCGCATTGACTTCATCAGGACCACCAATTTCACCAATCATGATGACCGCATCAGTTTCTGGGTCGTCATTAAACATCTTTAATATGTCGATGTGCTTTAAGCCATTGATGGGGTCGCCACCAGTACCCACAGCACTTGACTGGCCTAAACCGAGCTCAGTCACCTGACCGACAGCCTCGTATGTCAAGGTACCTGAACGACTCACAATACCAATACGACCTTTACGGTGGATGTGGCCTGGCATAATGCCGATTTTAATTTCATCTGGCGTAATCAAGCCTGGGCAATTTGGGCCTAGCAATAATGTTTTGCTTTTCAGTTGTGCCATTTTGCTCTTAATTTCAAGCATATCGCGAACAGGAATACCTTCAGTGATGCAAATCACCAAATCAAGCTCAGCCTCTACCGCCTCAAGAATGGCGCCTGCCGCACCAGCTGGTGGAACATAAATGACCGAAACGGTTGCACCCGTTTGTGATTTAGCATCTGCAACTGAAGCGAAAATAGGAATACCTTCAAAATCTTCGCCAGCTTTTTTGGGGTGAACCCCTGCCACAAAAGCAGCCTTACCATTTGCATAGTCACGGCACATACGGGTATGAAGCTGACCTGTTTTACCGGTGATGCCCTGTGTGATAACTTTTGTATCTTTATTGATCAATATTGACATGTCTGATTCCTTAGGCGAATTATTTGGTAGCGGCAACGACTTTGGTTGCGGCCTCGGCCATGGTGTCGGCGCTAATAATCGGCAAGCCAGAATCAGCCAACAATTTTTTGCCCAACACTTCGTTGGTACCTTTCATACGTACAACCAAAGGCACGCTTAAATTTACAGCTTGGCAGGCTTCAATGATGCCTTGTGCAATCACGTCACAACGCATAATGCCACCAAAGATATTCACCAAAATAGCTTTAACGTCTTTGTTTTTGAGCATAATTTTGAAGGCTTCCGTCACTTTTTCAGCGGTAGCCCCACCGCCTACGTCTAAAAAGTTTGCCGGCTCGCCACCAAACAGTTTAATAGTGTCCATCGTGGCCATCGCTAAGCCGGCACCGTTTACCAAACAACCAATGTTGCCATCGAGCTGAATGTAGGCTAAGTCGTGCTTACTGGCTTCAATTTCGGCGGCGTCTTCTTCTGCCAAGTCACGATAGGCCACAATTTCAGGGTGACGATACAAAGCGTTACTGTCAAAATTGAATTTGGCGTCCAGCGCAATGATGTCGCCGCTACCAGTCAAAATGAGCGGGTTAATTTCGGCTAATGACGCGTCAGTTTCCCAGTAAGCCTTATAAAGCTTTTGAAACTCAACTGCAGCACGAGCCACTGAAGCCTCAGGCACGCCAATACCGCGCGCTAAATCGCTTGCTTCTGCGTCACTAAAACCTGCTGTAGGGTCAACAAAAACTTTAAGAATCTTTTCGGGGGTGTGGGCTGCCACCTCCTCTACGTCCATTCCGCCTTCGCTTGAGGCCATAACGCAAACGCGTTGTGAATCACGATCGGTGACTATTCCGACGTAATACTCTTTTTTAATGTCTGCACCCTCTTCAATGAGCAAACGGCTCACTTTTTGGCCTTGAGGGCCTGTTTGGTGCGTGACCAACTGCATACCTAATATTTCAGTTGCCAATTCTTTAAGTTCGGCCATCGATTTAGCCAACTTAACGCCGCCACCTTTACCACGACCACCGGCATGAATTTGTGCTTTAACAACCCAAACTGGGCCGCCTAGCTTTTCGCCTGCAGCAACGGCTTCTTCAACGCTAAAAGCGGGAAAGCCACGAGGTACTGCAACGCCAAATTGCTTGAGCAGTTCCTTGCCTTGATGTTCATGGATTTTCATGAGGATCCTGTTTGGTCGGTTAATAAAAAATTACAGATGCGTATGACTTTAATCAGACACCTGTCGATTGAGGGGCAACGTACCACTTTGGGTAAAACTCTTCTACTACAGGGCCATCTAGCCTCAGGGCATGACACCCTTCGAGCTGAAAAGGCTTTTTTTGAGTTATTTCGTCTTCGGGTTGAGCACGCTCGTTTGCCATCGTTTGCAACGCGACTGTGGGCAGCACACCAGCTAACTCAGTAATATGCGAACAACCTTTGGTGCGAGCGTAGCGCTCTTTAACTGCCTGACGAAAGCTTTTTAATAAATTCATGCCCACTAAATTTTGATAGGCGGGCGCAATCGTGACGCAGTTTTCACCATAAGGGGCAGCGTCGTATACCACTTGCGCCTCTAAAATAGTGAATGTACGGTCGATGGTGATACGTAAATGCATGTGGTGAAATGGTTTACCCGCAGCGTGAGTTGTACCGTCACGCTTATCAAAAGGGTAAGACTTTGTATCGATGAGCTCTGCCTCAAGGTCCCACAGGCCGTCTTCACGCTTAAAAGAATGAACATTTATGGCACGGTTGTGGAGGGCTTCGCGTGAGATGGGGCTAATGGGTAAAGGCATAAGGTGCGGTCATTCGCGGTATGTCGCGCAGTATGTCAATTGATGTATTTGCATAGCTTGCAAGTATAACGCTATTTAATCGAGACTCTGATCTCGTTGTTTTGCAAGCACCTTACGCACCGTTTCAGGCTGAAAACCACGCGACAGCAAAAAACGAGCTTGCTTGGCATAACCCTGGCTTGTAGAGTCTGCTGGCTTCAAGCCGAAGCGCCTTTGCCAAACCTCAGTGGCACGGACAACCTCTGTAGGCCCTAAAGTACTAGCTAACGTTTCAATTAACGCTTTATCAACGCCTTTTTGACGAAGCGACTGCTCAATCAATGCGCGACCTTGGCGCGATGCTTTGGCATTTACGGTATTCGCAACAAAGCGTTCATCAGACTGCCAGCCTTGAGCGGCCAACTGATCAAGTAAAGCTTCAACGACTGACGCATCAGACTCAAAAGGTGAAAGCTTTTGAGCTAATTCTGCACGGCTGTGTTCTCGCCGAGAAAGGTAAGCAACCGCCCGAGACTTAAGGGAACGCTCGGGCTGTGCTTGATGACGAAAAGATTGTTTCGGATCAACGATCATCTTCAGTGGCAGCAGCAGCAGCGGCCTTTGCGATGGCGGCTTTAGACATTACAGTGTTTGCCGGTGAGTTTTTTTCGCCATTAGCTGCCGTTGCAGCAGCAGAAGCAGCTTTTGCTGCTGCAGAGGGTGGCAACGCCCCAGCCCGCTGTGCGACACCAAAGTGGTCTCTTACGCGGCTTTCAATATCTGCTGACATTTGTGGATGCTCACGCAAGTATTCGCGCACATTGTCTTTACCTTGACCAATACGCTCGCCGTTATAACTGAACCAAGAACCGGCTTTATCTACGATAGATGCTTGTACACCTAGGTCAATGATTTCACCTTCGCGTGAAATACCCGCACCGTAGAAAATATCGAACTCAGCTTGTTTGAATGGCGGTGCAATTTTATTTTTAACAACTTTGACACGCGTTTCATTACCAACAATCTCATCGCCTTTTTTGATAGCACCAATACGGCGAATATCGAGGCGGACTGTGGCATAAAATTTCAGTGCATTGCCACCTGTGGTGGTCTCGGGGCTACCAAACATAACACCGATTTTCATGCGAATTTGGTTAATGAAAATAACCATGCAATTGCTGCGTTTGATTGATGCCGTTAACTTACGCAAAGCTTGACTCATTAAACGAGCTTGCAAACCGGGTAATGAATCACCCATATCGCCTTCAATTTCAGCACGCGGCACCAAAGCCGCGACAGAGTCAATTACGATAAGATCGATTGAACCAGAGCGCACTAAAGCATCGGTAATTTCAAGCGCTTGTTCGCCCGTGTCGGGCTGTGAAATCAGTAAGTCAGTTAAGTTTACGCCAAGCTTTGAAGCGTATTGAACGTCTAACGCATGCTCGGCATCAATAAAGGCGCAGGTACCACCAATTTTTTGCATTTCAGCAATAACTTGCAAGGTTAATGTGGTTTTACCTGAAGATTCAGGACCATATATTTCAACCACCCGCCCACGCGGTAAACCACCCACCCCTAGAGCAATATCAAGACCCAACGAGCCCGTAGAAACAACTTGTATATCATGCTCAATTTGGTTGTCGCCATAACGCATGACTGAACCTTTACCAAATTGTTTTTCAATTTGTGACAGAGCCGCAGCGAGTGCCTTACTTTTTTCTGAGGCAACACCTTTGGGTGATTTATCTTCCATGAAACTTCCTTGCGAAATGTGGTGAGCAATTGATTATGGCATTGACATAGTACTGTATAAATACACAGTATGACAAGCGCGCGCTCGTTCATTGTCTATTTTAACGTTTCAAAACCACCTAAACCTTTATTTATGCACAAATTAGGTCAATTGCTTTAAGGTATGACAGAATTGCAATGCTTATCTTGTCTCATTTAAAAGGGGTTGCTAGGTCTATGCGAATACTAATTGCTGAAGACGATGCTATTTTGGCCGATGGCCTCACTCAATCGCTTAGGCAAAGCGGCTATGCCACCGATGCCGTGAGTGATGGCGCCGCAGCCAATTTAGCCCTTAGCGCACAAGAATTTGATCTACTTATACTTGATTTAGGGCTGCCAAAGGTAACTGGCCTTGATGTGTTACGCAAACTTAGAGCGCATAACTCTCGCCTACCCGTTTTAATTCTAACGGCTGCTGACAGCGTCGAACAAAGAGTATTAGGCCTTGACTTAGGTGCAGACGACTACATGGCTAAGCCATTTTCCTTGTCAGAGCTTGAGGCCCGAGTTCGTGCGTTAACGCGACGGGGTGCAGGAGGGGGTGGCGCAATTTTAAAACATGGCAAACTTGAATTTGACCAAACTGGGCGAGTAGTCGTAGTTGATGGGCATACACTTGACCTTTCAGCCCGTGAAATAAGCCTGCTTGAAATATTAATCACACGCAGTGGCCGTATGGTCAGCAAACATCAAATTGTTGATCATTTGTGCGAATGGGGAGACGAAGTAAGCTCAA
>CALBMZ010000221.1 GCA_937896225.1 uncultured Alcaligenaceae bacterium
CAGCAAACACATCTTCGCGCTTGACGGCCCCTTCGTGGCCGAGCATGGTTGCGGTCTTGCAAGCCAAGTCATACACCATTTGTTCTTGCTTTTCTTTAGGTGCTCGCACACCAATACCAATGACTTTTAAATCACTGTTTAAAATTTTCAGACCTGCTAGCAAACCGGCATGCGTACCAGAACTACCTGTGGCCAATACCAAATGAGTAGCGGTCATACCCTTTTCATAAAGCTGATTCAATAGTTCTAATGCGGCACTGACGTAACCTAACGCACCTATTGGGTTTGAGCCCCCACCCGGAATCACGTAAGGTTTTTTTCCCTGTGCTTGTAACTCAATGGCTAAAACTTCCATTTCGGCTTGCATATCAGACCCGCCAGGGCGTGACGCCACCGTGGCGCCATGGAGGCGATCAAGCAATACGTTGCCATTCAGTCGGTAACTGTCATCTTTATATTGCGTCCGATCTTCTAGCAATATTTGGCACTCTAAATTCTTGATCGCACACAATGCTGCAGTTTGTCTGGCATGATTTGATTGCGTGGCACCTTGGGTAATGATGGTGTCTGCCCCTTTTTCGATGGCATCGGCAATTAGGTATTCAAGCTTTCTGGTTTTATTACCGCCACTCGAAAGCCCAGTGCAATCATCACGCTTGACCCATAGCTCTGGTCCATCTAATAGCTTGGTTAAATTGAGCATAGGCTCTAATGGTGTAGGCCAGTGCCCGCATTTGATGCGTGGGTATTTTGTGAGATCCATAACATTCCTAATTAAGTTCTTGCATACGTTTAAAGCATTACACCAACGAAAATAATTGCAGTCTAATGCTATTTTTGTTGCTTATAATGCATTTATTGCATGAACAAACTTTTTAAGAGAGGCGCACGCATTATGGAACTAAAGTGGCTAGAAGACTACATTGCTTTAGTTGATTCACAAAACTTTACCCTTGCAGCAGCCTCGCGCAACGTGTCTCAACCCGCCTTTTCACGCCGTATTCAAGCACTTGAAGCTTGGCTGGGTATTGATTTGGTTGATCGCAGTAAAAAACCAATGCAATTTACTGCCATTGCTAAAGAGCATGAAACCGCTCTTCGCCAATTGGTCGATGCAGCATATCAAGCTCGGTCAAACATGCAATCATCTCGCAGCGATCATTTCAAACTCACGCTCGCAGCACAACACAGTTTATTGGTGAGTTCATTTCTGCCACGTTTTTTAGAAAAATTATCTGACCGTGTTACCAACATAAATTACAACCTGATTTCTGAAAACATGGACACCTGTGTTTCGATGTTTTTAAGGGGCACGGCAGATGTTCTGATCGTTTACGAATACGATGCCATCAACAGCGATATTCCACGAAACGTTTCCAGTAAAAAAGTACTCGGTGAGGATGAACTGATTCTTGTAGGGCACCCCAAACTCATTAAAACCATGCACCCGATTGATATAGATCGACCGCTGCCGCTTTTGTCATTCCCAACAAACAGTTTTTTTGGTCATGCCATTCGAGTCGATGCACTGCCACGCCTGGTTCGGCGGTTTCACTCAGTGGTCATCTGTGAGAGTTCATTTGCGGTGGGTCTGCGCGAAATGGCCTTAGCCGCCAGAGGGGTAGCTTGGTTACCCCGATCGGTTATTGAGGCTGATTTAAAGCGTGGCGTGCTGATACCGCTCAATGATATAAGCCCGCCGATTGCGCTACGAATCGTGGCGCATATTTCAAAGATGTCTAACAACAAGGCATGCAAAGCATTGGTTGATATTTTGTAATCAGGGTACTTCAATCTTACTCAGAATATCTTGAACAGTTCTGGCTATTGCCAACAATGCGTCATCTGAACCAGCCGTTGACGAAAGTTGAAGGCCAACGGGTAAAGACGACCCTAAGTGTTGCATCGGCAGAGAAATGGCGCATTGATTGAACAAGTTTGCAGGTCGAGTATTTTGAGTGGCAAGTTTGTTCCAGGCCGATGCGGACTCAACCGTTTTAAAATCTGCACAAGGTTTAGGCACTACTGGTATGGTGGGTGATAAAAACGCGTCAATACCTTTTAAACGTTCTGCCATCATTTTTTCAAGCACTTTTTGTCTGGCGACAAGCTTGGCGTAAAGCTCTACCGGCATATCAAAAGCTTTTTCTATTCGAGATGCGGCTACTGGGTCAATTAAGCTCCAATTAGTGTTGAGCCGTTCACGACCCAAAAACGAGATTAAATCGGCCGGTACGATTCCGGCAAACACCTCATCAATTTCTGCGGCTTCAACCATAGGCACTTCAACAATACACACACCTGCTGAGCGCAAACCTGCAATGGCCTGCTCGAAGCACTTGGCCACCTCAGCATCAAGATTCTCCATAAAATGATCTTTGGAAATCGCAAGCGTGATGCCATCGGCTAAGGGGGGTGTTCGCATAGGACCTTGGCGCAGTGCGGCTTCAACGATGGCAGCATCGTGCGCACTTGCTGTAAAGATACCAACCGTATCAAATTGAGGGGACAACGGAAACACCCCCTCTGTTGACCATAAGCCGACTGAACTTTTAAAGCCGGTTACACCACACAAGGCAGCGGGCCAGCGCACTGAGCCACCCGTATCGCCGCCAATTGTAAAACCCGCCAATGCGGCAGCCATGGCTACTGCAGAGCCATGACTTGAACCGCCCGTCATACGGGGTGTATCGAGATCGCAAGGGTTCCAGGGTATGGGGTGGGTTAAATTAACACCACCCAAACAAAACTCTGTCACCACGGTTTTACCCAACAGAACACAACCCGCTTGTTGCAATGACGTGATGAAAGGACCTTGAGGGGGTATTAAGTCGTCTAACGCCAAACGACTGCCTACATGGGTGGGCATACCTTCAATTGTAAAGATGTCTTTTACTGCAACCGGCACACCCATGAGCGGGCCAAGATCTTGACCTGAGGCCCACAGAGCGTCGATTGTTGCAGCGTGTGCAAGCGCATTTTTTTCATCAACATACGTAAACGCGTGAAGCTTCGGTTCGAGTTGAGCAATTCGCTCGAGCATGGCACGCGTCACATCGACAGATGTCAACTCACCTGCTCGAAATGCAGCACCAAAATCGGCCAGCGTTTGACCAAACAGAGGGGAATCAGAAACATTCATGCAAGAGACCTTAAAAGAAAAGTGTAAATTAACTTAAAGCATATATTTTGCCTGTAAATTTGAAAATCAGAATTAACAGACCAATAGCAAGAGATATATCAACGATATACAATTGAATGAAGTGTTTGATCGATCGGCAAACGACACCGTACCAACCTATAAGATAAAACCATTCACGTTATGAGTAACAAAATGAAATTAACGTGGGTTGAGCGTGTGAATCATCGACCGTGGTGGGTCGACTTCATTTTACTAAGTGCCATTTGGGGTTCCTCATTTATGTTCACCAAAATTGCAGTGCAAGACATTGGAGCTATTCCCACAGCCTTTTGCCGTGTGGCCATCGGTGCTCTATTTTTATTGCCGTTATTATTTTGGAAACGACAAAGCGCAACGCTTGTTAATCACTGGAAAAAAGCTTTTTTAGTCGGCATTTTTAATTCGGGTATTCCTTTCACGGCGTATAGCTTTGCCTTACTGACTATTTCAACCAGTACAGGTGCCATTGTGAATGCCTCAACGGCATTGTTTGGTGCTCTCATCGTATGGCTATGGTTAAAAGACAAGCCCGGTCTAAGCCGATCAGTAGGTTTAGTTTTAGGTTTCACAGGTGTCAGTTTGTTGGCTCTGCAAAATGCGCAAGCTGCCCCCCCAGGTGACTTAGTCGGGCAACTGATTGGCATGCTCGTATGCTTGTTAGCACCCTTGTGCTACGGCATATCAGCGAGCTACACCAAGCTTTACTTTAGTGGTGTACCAGCGCTGGTATCGTCCACGGGTAGTCAAATGGGTGCCACGTTTTTTCTGGCACCCTTTGCCATTTTCTTTTGGCCTGATCATGCGATGCAATTGAGCACTCTTGGCGCTTTGCTAGCATTAGGTATTGTGTGCACTGGCTTCGCCTTTATTTTATTTTTTCGTATTATCGCTTTAGTGAGTGCGAGCAAGGCATTAACGGTCACTTATGCTGTGCCGGTATTTGCAGGGTTTTATGGTGTAACGTTTTTAAACGAAGTGATTACCTTGCCCATGATTTTGTGCGCAGCTGTTATTTTGGTGGGTATCAGTTTATCTACGGGTTTGGTGCGCCTTCCAAAATCGAGCTAGTCTGCTTTAAAAATCGCCAAACCAATACGATGGCAGCAAAACCTAACGCTATGACAAAACCCGCCCAAATACCGGCTGGACCCATACCGCCTTGGTGAGCAAGCAACCAACCCAGTGGCATACCGATCGCCCAGTAAGCGGCTAACGACACGATGGCCGGAAAACCAGTATCAGACAGCCCACGCAACGCCCCTGTCATAGTTGACTGCACACCGTCCATGACTTGTGAAAAGGCGAACACAAAGAAAATGGTTGCAGCAACTGCAATCACTTCTGGGTCTGACGTGATTAAACCTGCGATGTTTCGACCATAAAGACCCAGAAGCAAAGCGGCCGTTGTCAACCAGACCATGGCCAGCCCCAACGCAGCCCAAGTAATGGGTCTTAAGGCACCCACATGCCCTGCCCCACATTCTTGTGCCACCCTGATTGAAACAGCCCCTGAAATACCCAGTGGCACCATGTATAGCAACCCACCCACGGACATGGCAACTTGATTACCCGCTAAAGCCACCGCACCAAAGGTGCCTATCATTAAGGTGGCCACGGCCATCGCACCCGTTTCAGCGACATACATCAGCCCCAAAGGCGCCCCCTCACGAACGACCGCAATAATTTCTGCTCGTGAGATAGCAGTTCGTATACGTATTCGCCGCATCGAATTTGCTCGTTGCCAAAATACCCAAGCGGCCATTAATGCTAGCGACTCTGCAATAAGCGAAGCAATGCCCGCCCCCATCAAGCCTAACTGCGGCAGAGGGCCAATTCCCCATATTAAAGAGTAATTTAAGGGTACGTTTATGACAACAGCCAAGAAGGCAAAACTCGTTCCAAGCCAAGGCCTGTTTACAGCCTCAAAAGTAGCTTTAAATACAGTCAATATTGAAAAGGGCAACATGACAATCGAAATTGACAACCAGTAAGGAAACATAATTGCCAAAACTTCAACCGGCTGTCCCAGAAAACGTAACAGTGGCCAAAGCGACAGCATCAACAGTGCGCCACCCGTGCCCACAATGAAACCCAACACCAAGCCATTTCGCAAAATAACGGGAACACGTCGCCCATTTCTCGCACCATGCGCCTTCCCAACATGAATAGACATGGCTGAAAGCAACCCATAAATAGCCGCGTATAAAATAATGGCGACAGCGTTGGTGATGCCAACCGCTGCAAGGGGAATAGCCCCAAGAGGCGCTAGCATTAACGAATCGGTTACGCCCAATAGCGAAGACGCGCCTAGCCCAGCCACGATTGGCACAGCTAAAGC
>CALBMZ010000222.1 GCA_937896225.1 uncultured Alcaligenaceae bacterium
CAAAAACACAATTGTTTGCTGATCAAATTTGATCGTTTTTTTGGTTGATGAGCTTGCTGGTTGTTTATTGTTAGCAAAAATCATTTTCTCTATTCAAAAATTACTAAATTAAATTCATCAATTTCAATTTTTCAGTGATAATCATCAAAAACATACAAAGTTTAAGTGTATTTTTTTAAGCATACCCCCAATTTGAGTTCTCTTTTGTTAGCGACTCAATTAAAGTCTTTTGAATTTAAAAATACCGACTTAAGCAAATCACAAATGACTTGAATGCTGTCACACATCAAAACGATCTGCATTCATAACTTTCACCCACGCAGCAATAAAGTCATGCACAAACTTTTCTTGATTATCGTCTTGCGCATAGACCTCAGCATAAGCACGCAAAATAGAGTTTGAACCGAACACTAAATCAACACGGGTGGCTGTCCATTTAACATCACCTGACTTGCGTTCAACGATGTCGTATGAGTTTCTACCCGTTGGCTTCCATGTGTAGGCCATATCAGTCAAGTTCACAAAGAAATCGTTGGTTAGCGAACCGACACGGTCTGTGAATACACCATGCTTGCTGTCACCATAGTTGGTGCCCAGCACGCGCATACCCCCGACCAAAACGGTCATTTCAGGCGCAGTTAAACCCATGAGTTGTGTGCGATCAAGCATAAGCTCTTCGGCGGTGATATCGTCGTTTTGCTTGAGCCAGTTACGGAAACCGTCATGGGTCGGTTCAAGCACCTCAAACGCTTCGACATCGGTTTGCGCAGCGGTTGCATCACCCCGACCTGGCGTGAATGGAACGGTTACGGAATGACCCGCCGCTTTGGCAGCCTGCTCAATACCCACATTACCCGCCAGTACGATGACGTCAGCAACACTAGCGCCAGTTTCTTTAGCAATGGCTTCTAATACTGTCAGCACCTTAGCCAGACGAACAGGCTCGTTACCTTGCCAATCTTTTTGGGGGGCTAATCGAATACGTGCACCATTGGCACCGCCACGCATATCTGAGCCACGATACGTACGGGCACTGTCCCATGCAGTTGAAACCATGTCACTAATTGACAAACCTGTTGCAGTAATTTTTGCTTTCACAACGTTGACGTCATAGGCTTTGTTTCCGACGGGAACAGGGTCTTGCCAGATCAACTCTTCAGCTGGTACATAAGGGCCGAGATAACGTACTTTAGGACCTAAGTCACGGTGCGTAAGCTTGAACCATGCGCGTGCAAATACCTCTGAAAAATAAGCTGGGTCTTTGTAGAAACGCTCAGAAATCTTGCGGTATTCAGGGTCCATTTTCATGGCCATGTCGGCATCGGTCATGATGGGGTTCAAACGAATGGATGGGTCTTCAACGTCAACTGGCTTGTCTTCGTCTTTAATACTAACGGGTTCGTATTGCCAAGCACCTGCTGGGCTCTTTTTCAATTCCCAGTCATGGTTAAACAACATTTGAAAGTAGCCGTTGTCCCATTGGGTTGGGTGGGTTGTCCACGCCCCTTCAATACCGCTGCTAACCGTATCGCGACCAACCCCTCTGGTTGTATGGTTCATCCAGCCTAAACCTTGCTCTTTAATTTCAGCACCTTCGGGCGCTGGACCTAAGTTACTGGCACTACCGTTACCATGGGCTTTACCCACTGTATGACCACCTGCCGTCAGTGCAACGGTTTCTTCGTCGTTCATTGCCATACGGGCAAATGTCAAACGCACATCGTGTGCCGTGCGCAGTGGATCAGGTTGACCCATGACGCCTTCAGGATTGACGTATATAAGACCCATTTGAACTGCAGCAAGTGGGTTTGTTAAGCTTTCGCGGCTTTCGCTCGAATAACGATTATCAGCAAGCCATTCCTTTTCTGAACCCCAATTTATGTCAATTTCAGGTTGCCAAATGTCGGCGCGACCGAATGCAAAGCCATAGGTTTTTAGACCCATTGTCTCGTAAGCAACCGTACCTGCGAGGGTGATGAGATCGGCCCAGCTGAGCTTATTGCCGTACTTCTTTTTAATGGGCCACAATAAACGACGGGCCTTGTCGAGGTTCACGTTGTCTGGCCATGAATTTAGTGGCGCAAAGCGTTGATTACCTGTACCTGCACCACCGCGACCGTCTGCAATACGGTAAGAGCCGGCTGCATGCCACGTTAAGCGAATCATTAAGCCACCGTAGTGACCCCAATCGGCTGGCCACCACGCTTGGCTTTCAGTCATGAGTGCAACCATGTCTTGCTTAAGCGCTTTAAAGTCTAGCTTTTTGACTTCTTCTTGATAATTAAAATTTTGAAGTGGGTTGGTCTTGGTGTCATGCTGACTCAAGATTTCAAGCTTCAGCGCATTGGGCCACCAACTCATAACAGAGTTGCTTTCGGTCGTATTGGCACCGTGCATGACAGGGCATTTTCCTGAGTTAGACATGGTATTTTCCTTAATCTATTGATCTATCGAATCATTAAAATAAATCTATTAGAAAATTAAAACCAATTGTATTTATCAATGACCCGATAGTCATCATGCTTTACGTTAGTGGATCAAGTCTTAATTTTGACGGTAATATTCCTTCACT
>CALBMZ010000223.1 GCA_937896225.1 uncultured Alcaligenaceae bacterium
ATAAATTATAACTCATTGATAAATATAGATAAAAAATATAGTCTTATATAAGACAAAAGAGCTTTTTGCGATGCAATAAAGACTTAGACTATATCAACGGTGCAAGCTGTTCAAAATGAGTAAATGAACAGATCAAGGCCCAATATTTTTTGACCAGATTGAATCTATCGATATTTTAGAAAACCTAGGAGCATTTTAAAATGACTAACCGTGAAGCCGCAGTGCGTGAGTTACAGAAAGAATGGGCCCAAAACCCCCGCTGGCAAGGTATTAAGCGTACCTATAGCGCAGAAGAGGTTGTTAATTTACGCGGTAGTTTTGGTATAGAGCACACGATTGCACACAAAGGTGCCATGAAACTTTGGAGCTTACTGCATAGTGAGCCCTTTGTTAACACGCTTGGTGCTTTAACAGGTAACCAAGCTATGCAACAGGTCAAAGCAGGTTTAAAAGGTATTTATTTATCAGGTTGGCAGGTAGCGGGTGACGCCAACTTAGCTGGCGAGATGTATCCCGATCAATCTTTATACCCCGCTAACTCTGTGCCACAGGTGGTTCGTCGTATCAACAACACTTTGCAACGTGCAGACCAAATTCAATGGATGGAAGGTAAAAACCCAGGTGACGAGGGCTACGTCGACTTTATGGCGCCTATCGTTGCAGATGCTGAAGCCGGTTTCGGTGGTGTATTAAATGCCTATGAGCTCATGAAAGCCATGATTGACGCGGGTGCCAGCGGTGTGCACTTTGAAGATCAATTGGCTTCAGTCAAAAAATGTGGTCACATGGGTGGTAAGGTATTGGTGCCAACGCGCGAAGCGGTGTCTAAGTTAATTGCTGCCCGTTTGGCTGCAGACGTTGCAGGTACACCTACTATTTTGCTTGCCCGCACCGATGCCGATGCGGCAGATTTGGTGACCAGCGATGTTGATGAAAACGATCGCCCATTCTTGACGGGTCAGCGAACCGTTGAGGGCTTCTTCCGTAGTCGTGCCGGTATTGATCAGGGTATTTCTCGTGGTTTGGCTTACGCCCCTTACGCCGATTTAATTTGGTGTGAAACCGCTACCCCCAGTCTTGAGTACGCTCGTAAATTTGCCGAAGCCATCCACCGTCAATTCCCTGGTAAGTTATTGGCTTACAACTGCTCACCATCATTTAACTGGAAGAAAAATTTGGATGATGCCACCATCGCAAAGTTCCAGCGCGAATTGGGTGCTATGGGTTATAAGTTTCAGTTCATTACCTTGGCTGGCTTCCACGCCTTGAACTACGGTATGTTCAATTTGGCACATGGTTATGCTCGTAATCAAATGAGTGCTTTTGTTGAATTACAAGAGAAAGAGTTTGCAGCGGCTGAGCTAGGCTTTACTGCTGTCAAGCATCAACGTGAAGTCGGTACAGGCTATTTTGATGCGGTGACACAAACAATTGAAGGCGGTCAGTCTTCAACCACAGCCTTAACAGGTTCAACCGAAGAAGCACAGTTTGCTTCAGCTCACTAAATATATGTTTTCCCCGCGTCATTAAGCAATTAGACCAAAAGTCGTAAGCGTTTATTGACGTTTTAATCGCAGCCCGAGTAATCGGTGCTGCGTTTTTTTTGATGTAAATCAATACATTGTTTGACTCAGCCGCCTAACATACCAGCATGGCAAAATCTATATTCGCTCTAAATCGCCCCATATCGACGACTGAAATGCAGTCGCGCAGACGGGCTTTGGTTCGTCTTGGTTTAGCTTGGTTAGCGATGATGCAAGTCATGATGTTTGCTTTGCCTGGCTATTTACGCCAAGATGCATTCGGTCAAGACAACCTAGACGTGCTTGACTGGGCTATTTTTCTGATGAATTGGGCTAGTTTGGTCCTCACCGTTCCTGTTATTTTATATTCGGCTTGGCCGGTTTGGCGGGGTGCTTGGCGCGCTTATCAGCAACGTCGCACCACGATGGATGTTCCCGTTGCTGTTAGTATGACTGCGGCTTTTATTCCCAGTGTTGTGTCAACATGGCAAGGTCACGGCGAAGTATATTTTGATTCAATCACCATGTTCGTTGCTTTTTTATTAACCGCTCGTTATTTTGAGTCGCGCGCCACACAAGCCGTTAATCATGCTCAATTTGGTGAAAAGCTTGAGGCGCTCCGTACGGGGTTACTAAAACGAGCTGACCACATTGCCATGTGGTTTGTGGTTGTGCAGTTGAGTATTGCTTTTGTCGTCGCTACGTTCTGGTGGTTCGCTGACCCCAGTCACGCTTTAGCGGTAATGGTGGCATTGTTGGTTATGAGTTGCCCTTGCGCCTTGTCGTTATCAGCGCCGGTTTCATTGGCTGCTGCACATGCCACGTTGGCAGCCTACCCAGACTTAACCCAAGCCGAGACTTTGAAGGTATATCAAAAAACAGCTATTGTGAGTCGTCAAAATTTATACGGCTCACTTATCTTTCATTTATTTACGACACCACTTGCCGCGTTTGGTCTCGTGTCGCCTTGGGTTGCCGCTTTGGCCATGTTGGTGTCATCTGTTGCCGTTTGCCTCAATGCTTACCGTTTGTATCAGAAACCTACCCTTGCTCATTCATCAACTGTGCTCATCATAGAGCCTTCAACACAGCACGTTAAGTTATAAATGGAAGTGCTCTATATGCTCTTGCCATTGTCACTTGCTTTTGTAGCGATGATTGGCGGCATTTTGTGGTGGGCTATTTTTTCGGGGCAATATGACGACCCTGATCATGCTGCGCGCTCTATTCTTCGCGACAATGACACGCCAGTTCCTCAACAATTTCAAATTATTTCATCAAACCTTGATGAAAATCAAAGCGAGCCCAAAGCGTAAGCGGCAAAATCTTATTCATTAAATTGAAATTTATGAATAAGGAAGGTTGATCATGGCTCAATCACTCGCTGCCCATTCTGAGTCCTTTAACTACAAGATTGTTCGTCAATTCGCGATCATGACTGTGGTTTGGGGTATTGTCGGAATGTTTGTCGGGGTATGGATAGCGGCACAGTTATTGTGGCCCGAACTGAATTTAAATATACCCTGGCTAAGCTATGGTCGACTGCGACCTTTACACACCAACGCTGTCATTTTTGCATTTGGTGGCAGTGCGTTATTTGCAACGTCGTATTACGTTGTGCAGCGTACCTCTCAAGCACGATTATTCTGTGACAAGTTAGCGGCCTTTACCTTTTGGGGTTGGCAACTCATTATTGTTGGCGCAGCCATCACGCTGCCCATGGGCTTTACCAGCACCAAAGAGTACGCTGAGCTTGAATGGCCCATAGATATCTTGATTACGTTTGTGTGGGTGGCCTATGCAATCGTGTTTTTTGGCACCATTGTTAAGCGTCGTGTCAAACACATTTATGTTGCCAATTGGTTTTTTGGGTCATACATTCTCACTATTGCGATTTTGCATATCGTTAACAATCTTGAAATTCCTGTTTCGTTGTTGTCGTGGAAG
This sequence comes from uncultured Alcaligenaceae bacterium, assembly GCA_937896225.1. Classification (GTDB taxonomy): domain Bacteria; phylum Pseudomonadota; class Gammaproteobacteria; order Burkholderiales; family Burkholderiaceae_B; genus Algicoccus. Next base: position 3,471 of record CALBMZ010000223.1, read on the forward strand.
TCGTATTCTGTTTACGCGGGTGTTCAGGACGCGATGGTGCAGTGGTGGTATGGCCATAATGCTGTGGGTTTCTTTTTAACCACTAGCTTTTTGGGCATGATGTATTACTTCATTCCTAAGCAAGCAGGTCGTCCTATTTACTCATATCGCTTGTCGATTGTGCACTTTTGGGCCTTGGCGTTTACCTACATGTGGGCTGGCCCCCATCACTTAATGTTCACCTCTTTGCCTGACTGGACGCAGGCATTGGGTATGGCTTTTTCATTGATACTATTGGCACCTTCATGGGGTGGCATGATCAACGGCATCATGACCTTGTCAGGTGCTTGGTACAAACTTCGCACAGACCCTATCTTAAAGTTCATGGTGGTCTCACTCTCGTTCTATGGCATGTCAACCTTCGAAGGTTCGATGATGTCTATTCGAACAGTTAATTCTTTGTCGCACTATACCGACTGGACCATTGGTCACGTGCACTCAGGTGCATTAGGTTGGGTGGCAATGATTACGTTTGGTTCGTTGTATTACCTGATTCCACGTTTGTGGGGTAAAGATCGTATGTACAGCGTACGCTTAATTGAAGTGCACTTCTGGGTCGCCACACTTGGCGTGGTGCTTTATATCGCTTCAATGTGGATAGCAGGCGTGATGCAAGGCTTGATGTGGCGTGCCACAGAGCCTGATGGTTCATTAACGTACAGCTTTGTTGAGTCTGTTAAAGCCACCTATCCGTTTTATGCCATTCGTTTGTTGGGCGGCACCATATATTTGGGCGGCATGATTTTGATGGCTTACAACGTCTTTAAAACAGTGGTTGGTGCGCACCCTATTAACCCAATGGTGCCAATTGACAGCATAGATCCCGCTCAACCCGCTGCCAATCTTGTTAATGCTTAAGGTGACAAAATGAGCAAAAAGAAAACTCCGTTGTTCTCGCACGAGACACTTGAAAAAAACATTGGTCTGATGATCATTGCCAGCATTGTTGTGGTTATTTTTGCTGGATTGGTACAAATTGTGCCCTTGTTTTTTCAGCACTCCACGACAACGCCTGCACCGGGCATTAAGCCATACGATTCATTAAGTTTGATTGGCCGCGACTTGTATATTCGTGAAGGGTGCGTGGGTTGTCATTCACAACAAATACGTATGTTGCGAGCAGAAGTTCAGCGCTACGGCCCGTATTCGGTTGCAGGTGAATCGGTATACGACCATCCATTTTTATGGGGTTCGAAACGCACAGGTCCCGATTTAACGCGTGTGGGGGCTCGTTACTCTGACGAATGGCATCGTATTCATCTTCGTAATCCTCGCGACGTTGTACCTGAGTCAAATATGCCTGGCTACCCTTGGTTGGCAGAACGAACCGTTGACGGGTCTGATGTACAAGATCGTATGAAAGCATTGCGATTTGTGGGCGTTCCTTATACCGACGCAGAAATTGATGCCGCACCGCAAGCCTTGGTGGGTAAAACCGAAGAAGATGCGATGGTGGCGTATCTGCAGGGGCTTGGCGTGGCGATGCGTAATGCGCAGTTAGAAGAAGACGCTAAAGCACGTGAAACCGCAGCGGGAGGGAAATAACATGGTTACGTTGAATGCAATCGGTACTATTTTGTCGATGGTGGTGTTCTTTGGCATCATTTGGTGGGCCTTTTCTAAAAAACGCAAACAAGCCAATGAGGAAGCGGCAAATCTGCCTTTTGATTTGCCTGATGAAGGCTCTGAGGCTGCAAAACTGCAATCGGCATCTCGTTCTTCAAAGAAGGGGTCATCATGAGCGATTTTTTTAGTTCGGCCTGGGGCTACTACGTTGCGACCATCAGTCTGTTGGGTATCATTTGGTGTTTATGGTTGCTTTATTCGCAACGTAAGTGGCTTAAAAAAGATGTAGAAACTGTTGAAGACACCGGTCACGAATGGGACGGTATTCGTGAGCTCAACAACCCCGTGCCGCGTTGGTGGACAACTATGTACGCACTGCTCTGTGTATTTGCTTTAGGTTACCTAGCGCTATACCCGGGTTTAGGCGAATACAAGGGTATGTTGGGTTACACCACAGCAGAAGAACTGACCATCGATCAAGCTAAACACGCTGAGCTAATTAAACCTGTTTATGCAAAGTTTGAATCAATGACGATTCCTGCTATTGCAAAAGATCCAGAAGCAAAAATCATTGGTCAACGCTTGTTTTTAAATAATTGCGCGCAGTGCCATGGTTCCGATGCAAGAGGTAGTCCAAGCTTTCCTAATTTAGTTGATGGTGATGCACTCTATGGTCGAACCCCCGAATCGATTCAACAAACGATTACGCAGGGTCGAAATGGCATCATGCCGCCCTTTAAAGGGGTTGTTGACGCTGCACAGGCCGTTGATGTGGCGCAATATGTACGATCCTTTTCAGGGTTGGCGCACGATCAAATTAAAGCCAGTCGTGGTCAAGCTCAATATAACAACTTTTGTGCCGCTTGCCATGGCGCAGAAGGGCGGGGTAATACAGCATTGGGTGCCCCGAGTTTTGTTGATGGAGTTTGGTTATACGGTAGTTCAGAAAACACCATCGTTCAAGCCATTATGAATGGCCGTAATAATCGTATGCCTGCTCAAAACCATGTGTTAACACCAGAGCAAATTAAATTATTAACGGCTTGGGTGTGGGGTTTGTCACATGACAATTCATCACAAAAAATGGCATTTAGTGATACGACATCACACTTTAAATAAGTTTGTTAAATATGTCCTCTGCACCCGTTACAACCAATCAACCTGACCCTAACTCAGATACGCCTCCCCCTTGGCGACCTGCTGGGGCACGAGCAGTCCCCCCTGGTTCTGAGGGTCTTGAAGTCATATTAGCCGACGTTCGAAAAAAGATTTATCCGCGTGCGGTGTCAGGTTGGTTTGCCCATTGGCGTTGGGGTTTAGTCGCTTTTACACAATTGCTTTATTACGGCCTACCTTGGTTGCAATGGCATGATCGCCAAGCTGTTTTGTTTGATTTGGGTGCACGTAAGTTTTATATTTTCGGTATGGTGCTGTGGCCACAAGACGTTATTTACTTAAGCTTATTGCTTATTATTTCTGCGCTTGGCTTGTTTTTATTTACGGCTATCGCCGGCCGATTGTTTTGTGGCTATGCGTGTCCACAAACGGTTTATACCGAAATTTTTATGTGGATAGAGCGTAAGGTAGAGGGTAACCGTGTCGCCCGCATACGACTCGATGAAGCCGACTTGTCACTCAAAAAAATTCGTCTTAAGGCCACCAAGCATGCATTATGGGTTGTGGTGGCATTTATCACTGGCTTCACGTTTATTGGTTACTTTGCACCCATTCGCACTCTCAGTCATGAGCTTGTAACCCTAAATTTGGGAGTATGGCAGTGGTTTTGGCTATTTTTCTATAGCTTTGCGACTTGGGGAAACGCAGGTTTTTTGCGTGAGCAAGTGTGTAAATATATGTGTCCCTATGCACGTTTTCAAAGCGTCATGGTTGACTCTGACACGTATGTTGTGACGTATGACTACAAGCGCGGGGAACCTCGCGGCGCACGCTCTAAAAAAGTTGACCATCACGCTCAAGGTTTAGGTGACTGTGTTGACTGTAGTATTTGTGTGCAAGTATGCCCAACTGGTATCGATATTAGGCAAGGTTTGCAATACATGTGTATTGGTTGTGGCGCCTGTATTGATGCATGTAATCAGGTGATGCAAAAGCTTGATTACCCTAAGGGGTTGATTCGTTACACCTCTGAGCATGGCATATTGCAAAATCTAGATGCTAAAGCCGTCATGGCTCGATTATTTCGCCCGCGCATCTTGGTTTACAGCGCACTCATGGTTTTGATTGTTTCAGTCTTTTTTGGTGCACTTGCCACTCGAGAAACGCTACGCGTCGACGTCATTCGCGACCGAGGCATGTTAGGCCGAGAAGTGGCGGGCGGGTTAGCCGAAAACGTTTACCGCTTTCAATTTATCAACGCATCTGAAACACCTTTAACATTATCTGTTCAAGCCCAAGGCGAGTCGGCTATGACCGTTTTAGTTGGAGGGGGAGGCCGAGACGCCGCGCATCACATTCAAGTGCCTGCAGCCAGTAATCTTGTTTTACCCGTTGTGGTGCATGCTCGCATTGATGGGTCTACCCCTGGTGCACACCCGATTACATTTGTGACAACCTCTACTTCACCTGATGGTGAGGTATTAACTGAAGTGCGTGAAGCCTCTAGCTTTATATTTCCCAAGTAAGGTAAAAACATGCCTCAATCTAAAATAGCTCAGCCAGAAATAACTCAACCTTGGTGGCGAGATCGTTGGCCATGGCTATTAATGTTAGGCCCAGCCGTGGCGATTGTGGGTTGCATCATTACGATTTTGTTGGCTCTACAGCATTTTACGGATCAGCCAATTTACGATGGTGGGTTTAAGCGTGGCTTAGTGATTGAGAAAAAAGCCCCTGATACGAACGTTGTAAACGTTTCAAAGTAATCATCAAAAGAGGAAAAGAAATGGCTTCAGGTCGTCAACTTATGATTGTTCTTTGGCCCTCATTTTTGTTGGCGGGGGTAGCCAGTGCTGTAGTGTTTGCTTTTATTGACCCGCTTGATGTTGCGATATTTGGTTATATACGTCCCGCCCGCGAGTGGCTATACGCGGTGGGCTTCTTTTTGTTTTGGTTGATGACAGGTCTTTCAAGTGCCTTAACAGTCGCGATGTACCCCGCAACTGAGTCAGATGAAAATTCTGATCAACATCCTCAATAACTTGATACTACGGTGACTTCTTTTAAGAGCAACTCTGTTAATTATAGTTAGATGGTGTGCAAGGTTGGCCTGCAAGTTCTTTAATGGCTTCTAAATCAAGTATTCTGACTTCGCGTTGGTTTACTTTGATAACACCATCACGGGCGAAGCGTGAAAAAAGTCGGCTAATCGTTTCAATGGTTAAGCCTAAATAATTACCAATTTCTTCACGACTCATGCGCATGACAAAGTCGGTAGATGAATAACCCAGTGCGCTGAGTCGTTGTGATAAGTTGAGTAAAAATGAAGCTAACCGTTGTTCGGAGCGCATCGAACCTAAAGCGATCAATGCCTGATGCGACCTAGCAATTTCTTTACTCATTAAACGTCTGATTTGTTGCTGTAATGACGGTAAGTACATGCCAACTTGATCAATATCGATTAACCGAACCACGCAGACTTCTGAGTCTTCAAGAGCAATGGCGTTTGAGTCGTGCACACCGTCAAGCATGCCGTCTAAACCCACAATTTCGCCAGGCAAATAAAACCCAGTAACCTGCACGACACCCATTACATCTTCAAGCTGTGTTTTTAGAGAGCCGAGCCTAAGGGCATATAAAGCATCTAAATTTTGTCCTTTAGAAAAAAGCCTACGCCCTTTGGGTATGCGAATGCGTTCTTTAACCAAGTCGTCTAATTGCTCAACTTCTGCACTGGGCATACCCGTTGGCAGGCAAACGTTCCCCATCATGCAGGTCGAGCAGTGTGTAGCGTGTGCAGAAATAGGAATGTGCTTTAAGGTCATAAGAACTTGTCTATGCAATTAAAGAATTTAAAATTTAACAAATCGAAAGAATGGTAATTAAATAAGACAAGCTGAAAAAAGGTCGTCTCAAATTCATGTGATAAACCCAAGCCTAACATTATTTAACTTTAAACGATATATAAAAATATATTATAATAGCATTGTAGTT
>CALBMZ010000224.1 GCA_937896225.1 uncultured Alcaligenaceae bacterium
TAAATGAAAAAAATGACTGTAATGTGAATATACACTACAAAAATGATTAATTAACGATATATGTTGATATTATTCACAAAAAAATCATTGGCAATATTTAAACATGCATGCAAAGTTTAGCCAAGTGCTTCCCCACATGTAGCGACCCGTTGTTCATTCATAGGTAAAGATTTAACCGCATCGGCCAATGGAATATTTTCTCCACCTATACGAGCCCATAGCCACGGAAGAGCAGTGTTTAAATTTGGACGCTGCCCAACATTGACTATACGTTGCGGGCTTTCAGCACTTTGATTGACTGGCCCCACGTCAAAGCTGAAAAAATAAAAAGGTTGCTGACCCATGCGAAGGTCTGACACAATAAGCTGGCCATTCTTCTGGTTGAGCGTATAAAAACCACTGCTAAAGTCGGCAATCGCTTTAATATTTGGGTTGCTCAGGTTGGCTTGAATCAGTGCGTTGCAGCGAGGGTAAACCAGCCAATTGATTTTTTTCTCGTCATCTAAAAGTGAACTAAACCCCTCGTAATAATAGTCTGGTGTCATAGCGACGAATCGCCACAAAATGGTGTTGAAAGCTGTTGGGGTAACCAATATGCGTTCAGCTTGAATATTGTTTGTGTGTAATGATTTTTCAGCAATATTCAACATATGGTTTTGTACGACAACACCCCATGCTAAGTAGGCGGTACTGAATGCTAAACCTGCTATGTTCCAATGTAACCCTCGCGTAGATTTAAGAATCAGTGCGGCGATAACACCCACCAAAAGGGGGAGGGTATATAGAGGGTCAATAATAAAAATACTACTGACTCCAAACGGCTGGTCTGTAAATGGCATCAACAGTCGCGTACCATAAACTGTCATCACATCAAGGAGTGGGTGGGTAAATAATGTCAACCATATGGCCAACGCCCAACGCTGCCAAAGCTTAGGCTCACCATTAAGCTTTGCGACCACCCAAGCAAGTATTGGTGCTAAAAGGGTGAGGTAAAATAGGGCATGGCTTTCAGCCCGATGTCGCACCATGTTAATGATGGGGTCGCCATAATCATAAAAAACATCGGTATCAGGCAGTGTGCCAGCCATACCACCCCAAAGGGCGGCCTTCCACACGGCGGTACGCCGACCCATGACAGCCACGCTGACCGCCGCACCTAGAGTGATTTGGCTTATAGTATCCATTTAGATAATTAAACGTAAAATGCTTTCCCGACCTACTAACAGTAATGCACTGGCTACAAAACCAATGAATAACAGGACAACGTAAAGGCCAAAAAAGGTTTTTTCTGAGGCTTTTTCATAAAAGATATTGCCAAGCAAGCTGCCAAGGAATGTGAGTGGTAGTAAAAGTGCGGCAGCGGTTGCATTTTCAAAATGAAGAATGCCCAACAATACAAAAGGTAAAAGTTTAAAAATGTTTTGAGCCAACAAGACCATGAGTTGAGCCCCGACAAATTTTTCTTTGGTGATACGGTAGCACAGAAAAAATACAGTCATCAGCGGCGTGCCTGAGTTCACCACGGTTTGGCTAATGCCTACTAAAGCCCCAAGCCCAAAAAGTTTGGTGTTCGAAGGGGTACCTTTTAGTTTAAATCTATTCGCAATTTGGTTGCGAAAAGAAATTAAAATAATATAAGCTAGCGACATAATAGAGACGAGTATTTCGATTCGATAGTGCACCACTGAAAGTTCGCCACTGGTCACCAGCCTCCATAAAATTAAACCGCCGATAACCGTACCCAATATGGCTGCAGGCAACATCGGTTTGGTGATGTTTGCAATAGAATCTTTTCGATGTTGCCAAGCGCCCATAAAAGAGGCTGGCAACATGAGCACCGCCGTTACGGCTAAACCGTCAGTACCACCTAAAGCCAATACCAATAAAGGCGACACCACAAACCCACCTGAGCCAATTCCGCTTCGTGCAAAGCCCATGGTAAAGGCCCCGAAAATCGCAAGTGCGATTGCCAACCAAGGCAGGGGTTGATGATAGAAAGTGCTGAGTAGGGTAGTGGTCGTCATACTGAAATCATAAAATAAATTTAAAC
>CALBMZ010000225.1 GCA_937896225.1 uncultured Alcaligenaceae bacterium
GAGAGGATACGCAAGCTTATTATTGGCATCCATCATATTTGCCAATAACTCTTGGTCTAGACTACCCCAGTTCACACCAATTCGAACGGGTTTTTTATGCCGACACGCCACGTCAATCATTTGAGCAAAATTATCGTCACGTTTTTTTCCACCGCCCATATTTCCTGGGTTAATGCGGTATTTAGATAAGGCTTGAGCGCATTCTGGGTATTGAGTTAAAAGCTTGTGGCCGTTGAAATGAAAATCACCACATAACGGCACACTCACACCCATACGATCAAGCTGCTCACGAATAGCTGGCACTTCTCGAGCAGCCTCAGGGCTATTAACGGTAATGCGAACAATTTCTGACCCTGCTTGGGCTAGCTCACGAATTTGAATGGCGGTAGCTATTGCATCAGCTGTATCAGTGTTTGTCATAGACTGCACAACAACAGGTGCGCTGCCCCCCACTAAAACAACATCACTACCCCAAGCCACTTGAACTTGACGTGTGGCGCGACGTGCACTTGACCCGATGAGTTGCAAAGTATTAGAGGCTTCAGAAACATGACCTGAATCACTCTTGGAAGCATTAACCAAAGTATTCATGCTCATTGCGTAAGACTGCGAAAAGATTCAGGCCAAAAATCAGCACTAAAAACGCCACCGCTAATCATCAAAGCGGCTAAAGCACCCACTACCGCCAAACCTGCCATGACCCAAAATACAGGCTTTAAGTTTAAAGAACGATTTGAAATTTGCTCGCCAATTGCGCGTATTGAAGTGTGGCGACCAATGGTATGACGGTCGACGTCTAAATCAATATTTAACGCCCCATACAAAATATCAGCGTCGATATCAAGGAGCTTTGAGTAATTTTTGATAAAGCCACGCAGACTTGCCCCCTTGGGTAAATGTGACCATTCTCCAGCCTCTAAGAGCTCAACCCATTTAGCTTTAAACTTTAGGTGTTGCTCAACATTTTGAAACGATAAACCTTTTGATTCTCGCTTATTTTTAAGCATAATAAGCAGATTTTGCTTGCTACCCGAAGTCTCTGATGCCGCCTCTTGCCCCAAGGGAAGCGTGATTTGAACAACATCAGCTTTAGAGGTTTTTTCCAGTAGCGGCTTTTCACTAAACAGAGAATCATCAGAAAGAATTGACTCTACACGCAGCATCGGTTCTTCACGCAGCACCGGTTCTTCACGCAACGGTTGTTCATGACCTGAGGAGTTTGAGTTTAAGGCAGTCATATTCGAACCTCTTTCAGAAGAATAGTTTTGCGCTCTGCAGCACGTTGCGTCAAACGGGTACGGTCGATTACATCACCCGCTAACTGACCACAGGCTGCATCAATGTCGTCGCCACGCGTTTTACGTGTTGTCGCAATAACACCAGCTGCCTGCAACCGTTGGGCAAACTCTTTGACACGGGGTGCCGGTGATCGCGTTAAACCTGAACTTGGAAACGGATTAAAAGGAATTAAATTAATTTTGCACGAAATCTGTTTAGCCAAATGAATGAGTTCAATTGCATGAGCTGGGGAATCGTTAACATCGTTAAGCATGACATACTCAAAAGTAATGAAATCTCGCGGTGCAACAGCCAAATATCGCTCACATGCAGCAATAAGTGTTTTGAGGGGGTACTTTTTATTCAGTGGAACCAGTTTATCGCGCAACGTATCGTTCGCAGCGTGTAAAGAAACGGCTAAAGCGACTGGGCAATCTTGAGCCAAACGATCGATCATGGGCACAACACCCGATGTGGAAACCGTGACTCGACGACGCGATAAACCATAACCATGGTCGTCTAGCATCAGTCGAATGGCCCCCAACACGGCATCATAGTTGAGCATAGGCTCGCCCATACCCATAAAAACAACATTGCTTATTATGCGCTCAACAGAACTTGGGGACTGATTTATAGACAGGTTTAGTAATTGCTGTGGTGCTTGCTGTGGTGCATGGGCCCCCGATCTAGCCTCTGTTGGCAAACGTAAGCCAACACCTGAAGCCGTGAGTTCGTGACGCGCCCACCAAAGCTGACCCACAATTTCAGCTGTAGACAAGTTGCGGTTAAAACCTTGGTGCCCTGTCGAACAAAAAGGACACGCCACCGTACAGCCAGCTTGACTTGAAATACAAAGCGTACCGCGATCGTATTCAGGGATGAAAACTGTTTCGATTGCGTTGCCCTGCCCGACATCAAACAACCATTTACGGGTGAAGTCTGACGACTGGTGACGCTGAACCACTGCGGGTGGGCTAACCACGCAATTTTGTTTCAGGCGAACACGGAAAGCTTGAGCCAGATCAGTCATTTGATCAAAATCGGCTACACCACGCTGATGAACCCAACGACTAATCTGCTTAGCACGAAAAGGTTTATCACCCCACTGGCTGACGAGGGAGGTCAACGAAGCAGAATCTAGGCCCAACAGGTTAGTAGGGTAATCGGGCATGATAGGACTCAAAAACAATATGGCAAGTCATGGTTGATCAAACCATATTGTCGAAGTAACCGTTAAAATTAACGACTGTGAACGTTCATCTCGGGGAAGAAAAAAGCAATTTCATTTCGAGCGGTTTCAACAGCATCTGAACCATGCACGGCGTTAGCGTCAATGCTTTCAGCAAAGTCAGCACGAATGGTGCCTTTATCTGCTTTTTTAGGATCAGTTGCGCCCATCAAGTCACGGTTTTTAAGAATGGCGTTTTCGCCTTCTAAAGCCTGAACAAAAACAGGGCCTGAAACCATAAAATCAACTAAATCATTAAAGAATGGACGCTCTTTGTGAACGGCATAAAAACGACCGGCGTCTTCACGCGAAAGTTGCATCATGCGAGCAGCAATAACTTTAAGACCAGCCTGCTCAAAACGGGCCACAATTTGGCCAATTACATTTTTAGCCACGGCATCGGGCTTAATGATTGAGAGGGTACGTTCGACTGACATGTGAAATGCTCCAGTAAATCTGTGTAAAAACAAACACTTTCTACAGAAAATGATAAGAAAATTAGATAGTTTCCATTCTACCATGCGGGGTTTTCACTGAGTCTATTAAAATAGCGACTTAACTTCTAAAGATGCCCTTATGACACCAGACGCTCTCTCCCCCCCTGATTCGTTACCGAAAAACTTTGAACCCCACGAAATTGAACAATTTTGGTATAGCGAATGGGTTAAACGTGGCTATTTCGATGCCGGTCAGCATGTACCGTCGGGCGAAGGTGAGACCTTTGCTGTGCAGTTTCCACCACCTAATGTCACAGGCACCCTTCACATGGGACACGCTTTTAACCAAACCATCATGGACGGATTGGTACGTTACCACCGCATGTCAGGGGCTGATACCGTTTTCGTGCCAGGCACAGACCATGCAGGCATTGCGACTCAAATCGTAGTTGAGCGTCAACTTGATGCACAGAAAATGACCCGCCATGACCTCGGTCGTGTGGCCTTTACAAAAAAGGTTTGGGAATGGAAAGAGCTGTCAGGTGGCACCATCACGAGCCAAGTTCGAAGGCTTGGGGCTTCAGCAGACTGGTCGCGTGAATATTTTACGATGGACGACCAGCTATCAACAGGTGTGGTCGAGACCTTTGTACGACTCTACGAACAAGGCCTCATCTATCGTGGCAAGCGCCTCGTCAACTGGGACCCTGTCTTACTGACCGCAGTGTCTGACCTAGAAGTCAACAGCGTTGAAACCATAGGTAGTTTATGGCATGTCATGTACCCCTTTGTCGATGGGCCCCAAACGATAGAAGTAGACGGCGAAAAACAGTCTATTCAAGGCTTAGCCATTGCAACAACTCGCCCTGAAACCATGATGGCTGATGGCGCATTGTGCGTTCACCCCGACGATGAGCGTTATAAACACTTGGTTGGTAAATTTGTAGATTTACCGCTGTGCAATCGCCAAATTCCCATCATAGCTGACGACTTTGTTGATCCTGCTTTTGGTACGGGTGTAGTCAAAATTACTGGTGCACACGACTTTAATGATTATGCATGCGCCATGCGCCACAAACTCCCTCTCATCATTATTTTTACAACTGATGCCCACGTTAACGACAACGCACCAGAACAGTTTCGAGGGCTAGATCGTTTTGAAGCCCGTGATGCCGTTGTAAAAGCCTTAGCTGAAAACAATTTTTTAGTTAAAACGGTTCCCCACGTCATGATGCAACCGCGTGGCGATCGCACCAATGTGGTACTCGAACCCATGTTGACTGATCAATGGTTTGTCGCCATGAGCAAACCTGCACCAGAAGGCACCCTTCACCCAGGTCAAAGCATCTCCGAAGTCGCACTTGATGTCGTGCGTAACGGTGAGGTGCAATTTTTTCCCCAAAACTGGACAACCACTTACAACCAGTGGCTTGAAAATATTCAAGACTGGTGCATTTCACGCCAACTGTGGTGGGGCCATCAAATACCCGCCTGGTATGGTGAAAATGGTCAAGTCTTTGTGGCGCACACGGCAGAACAGGCTCAAGAAAAGGCTCTAGCTAGCGGATACCAAGGCACCTTAACGCGCGACCCTGATGTACTAGATACTTGGTTTTCATCTGCTTTGGTCCCGTTCACCACGTTCGGCTGGCCACAAGAAACACCCGATTTAAAAAAATACCTGCCCTCGAGTGTCTTGGTAACGGGTTTTGATATTATTTTCTTTTGGGTTGCACGCATGGTCATGATGACCACGCACTTGACAGGAAAAGTACCGTTCAAACATGTTTATGTCCATGGCCTGATTCGCGATGCTGAAGGCCAAAAAATGAGTAAATCTAAGGGTAATACACTTGACCCAGTTGATT
>CALBMZ010000226.1 GCA_937896225.1 uncultured Alcaligenaceae bacterium
GCATGTCAACCACTAGAGTTCAAATCAAATGCAACACTTTTCTTCATGCCAAAAAAACTCTTGAATACCAAATGAAATATCTAAAATGATTAAATCAATCGACCGCCAACCTAATTATTTTTTTTCACGATTGATTTTAAATATGTTGTGTGGCTGTTTCGTTTTTTTATCGTGGTCAAGCCATGCGCAAACATTAACTGATGCCGTGCGCATTGCCATGTCACAGTACCCCACCATTCTCGCCGCACAGGCACGCGCACAAGCGGCCGACTCTGACATCACTCGAGCCCAAAGTGGGCATTGGCCACAATTAGGCTGGCAGGGCACCAATAGTTCGTATAGCGACATTGGTACAACGCCTTTCGCCCCCGGCGACTCATGGATACAATCACCCGCCGTCACGATGAATATTTGGTCAGGCTGGAAGATTGAGTCAGGGGTGGAACGAGCAGAAGCCATTTTCGACTCACAGCGACAGCAACAACGCATTACCCGTGACGAAGTCGCCTTCTTAGCAACTGAAGCTTATTTAAATTGGGCGCGCTCAACCGCAGTTGTGCAATTGGCTAAAGCTAATTTATTAGCCCACGAGCGTCTATACCAAGATGTCGTCAAAATTGCTCAAGTCGATATAGGGCGGCAAATTGACGTTGAGCAAGCGCAGGTGCGCTTAGAAAACGCTAAGCTATCGCTTGAACAACGAAAATCTGAACAAGAAATTGTGTCGCAACGCTTACGTCGCATGTTGCTCGGTCAATTACCTAGACAACCGATGGGGTTCGATGAAGTCAAGGGTAAATTGCCTGCGAACGTTGATCAAGCCTTAAGCTATTTAAATGATACACACCCAGTTATTGCTCAAAGGCTTTCAAGAATTGAGGCTGCAGAAGCGTCTGTTAGGCTGGCAAGATCGGGTTTTTCGCCAACTGTTAACTTGTCTTACCAAAAACAAACAACCCAAGGTACAGGCCAAGGCGACTACATTACACAGCTCAATGTCAACATACCTATTTTTGACGGTGGCTCAGCTTATGGGTCGACCAAAAGTGCCCAATCAGAGCTCATTGCCGTTAACCAAGAGCTAACAGAAGCCAAAATTACAATTAAAGAAAATTTACTGGCTGCGTGGTCTGAGTACGCTTCCGCTAAACAACGCAGTATTGTGGGGCAAAACCAAGTTAAATCGGCAAAAAAATTAGTGATTGGGTACGAACAGCAGTTTAGAGTCGGTCGGCGCTCTTTACTCGATTTGTTAACCATTCAAGACAACTTGTACTCATACGAAACCAATGCAACCAACGCCCGTTTTGAACAGCTTATTTTCAAGGCAAAAATTTTAGCGATTGTGAACCAACTCGCA
>CALBMZ010000227.1 GCA_937896225.1 uncultured Alcaligenaceae bacterium
CTGCCCTCAGAATTACTTGCCGCATTGCCTTACTTAGCGACCATAGTAGTTCTGGTCATTATTTCCAGAAACCCACTGTCGATTCGCCTTCACTCACCCGCATCTTTGGGTAAACCTTATCGGCCAGACTCTTAAAGCTAGGTTCTTACCCTTCACCACATTTATTTTTTCGCTACAAACTCATTTTTGTTATGCTCTATATGCTTTCTCATCTCACTTATACGTTCAAACCCTTCACTTATTACACGGAGCAATTCGTATGAAAATGCCTAAACATGTCAAAAAATCGCTGCTAATTTTAGCTGCTTTAACCCCTATTTATATGGTTGGAACAGCTCAAGCGGCTGACCCCGTTAAAGCTTGTTTTGTATACGTATCACCTATCGGTGATGCAGGCTTTACTTTTCAGCACGACAAGGGTCGTCTTGAAATGGAAACCGCTCTCAAAGGGCAAGTGGTCACCAGCTACGTTGAAAACGTACCAGAAGGCCCCGATGCAGAACGTGTGATTCGTGAAATGGCCACATCAGGTTGTAAAGCCATTTTTGCAACCAGCTTTGGTTACATGAACCCAACTGAAAAAATTGCACGTCAATTTCCAAATATCGCATTTTTTCATGCGACAGGTTACAAGTCTAACGATAAAAACTTCGCTAATTACAATGCCCGCTTTTACGAAGGACGCTATGTAAACGGCGTCGTTGCTGGCGATATGACCAAAACAAATATTTTGGGCTATGTCGCGGCATTCCCCATTCCTGAGGTTATACAAGGTATCAATGCGTTCACGTTAGGGGCCCGCAGCGTGAACCCTAAGGTTGAGGTACGCGTGATTTGGGTCAACTCATGGTACGACCCAGGCAAGGAGCGTGAAGCCTCATTAACACTCATTTCGCAAAATGCAGATGTGCTCATGCATCACACCGATTCAACTGCGATTGTTCAAGCCGCACAAGAAAAAGGCAAGTACGCTTTTGGATACCACTCAGACATGTCAAAGTATGGTCCTGATGCGCAATTATCAGCCACCATTCATGAGTGGGGCAACTATTACACCGAAAATATGAAAGCCGTTTTAGCCGGTACTTGGAAACCTAAAAACGTTTGGGGTGGTTATTCAGTCGAAATGATTCGAACGGCACCTCTTAACAAGGTCATTCCCGCTAAAGTTGTTACAGACATTCAAAAAATTGAAGCCAGCTTAAAAGCCAATACATTCAACCCATTTACGGGCCCCATCAAGAACCAAAACGGTCAAGTCGTAGTGCCTGCGGGGAAAGTAATGACTGACGCTGAAATCGGTAAGTTTGATTTCTATGTTGAAGGCGTTGCCAGCAAATTACCTAAGAAGTAATGATGCTGTAAAAACAAGACGCGGGTACCTGTCAGCAACAGGCCCGCGTTTTTTGTTTGAAAAGTACAAGAGAAAAACTCAATACATGAAACAAGCCTACCGAGCAGAAATTCTAGACTTTATAAATGACCCTGTTTTATATGGGCTTGACGCCATGCGTCATTTTTCTGACGGCTTACTGGTTATTGAGGCGGGTAAAGTTGTCGCGGTAGGTGATGCTGCAACGCTATTGCCTTTACTAGAAGTAAACACCCCTATACATGACTATCGGCCGCAAATCATCATGCCTGGCTTGATTGACACCCATATTCACTACCCCCAATGCGAAGTGATCGCCTCTTATGGCACACAACTTTTAGACTGGCTCAATACCTACACTTTTCCCGCTGAGGGTAAGTTTTCTGATTTTAAATATGCGCAATCTGTGGCGAAGTTTTTTATCGATGAGCTGCATCGAAACGGCACCACAACTGCGATGGTATTTGCCTCAGTGCACCCCCACTCTGTTGACGCATTGTGTGAAGCCGCTGGCGATATGAGGTTAATTGTTGGCAAAGTTTTAATGGACAGAAACGCACCTCACTCGTTGTGTGATTCGGCTGCGTCAACTTATGACGACAATAAAACTTTAATCAAACGTTGGCATGGTCAAAAAAGACTGTCATATGCCCTCACCCCTCGCTTTGCCCCAACGTCTACAGACGCGCAACTACAAGCGGTTCAAGCCTTGCACCATGAATTTCCTGACGTTCATCTACAGACACATGTGGCTGAAAATAAAGAAGAGGTCGCTTGGGTGGCTGAACTCTTCCCCTGGAGCCGCAGTTATCTTGATGTATATGACCATTACGATCTGCTCTTTGAGCGCGCCCTATTTGCCCATTGCCTCTATTTGAACGACACCGATCGTGCACGGTTGGGTGAATCGGGTGCTGCGATTGCCTTTTGCCCAAGCTCTAACTTATTTCTAGGCAGCGGTTTGTTTGATTTACAAGCGGCTCAGAAACATAACATTCAAGTGGGTATCGCCAGCGATGTAGGGGGGGGCACCAGTTTTTCAATATTACAAAACCTATCAGATGCCTACAAAGTCTTGCAGCTGAAGCAGCAAGCGATGCCTGCCAGACAGGGGCTATATTTAGCCACTCTTGGTGGGGCTCGGGCACTTAAACTTGACACCCAGATTGGTAACTTTGAGGTAGGTAAAGAAGCCGACTTCATTGTGATCGACCCAGACGCCACACCTTTAACCGCTCAGCGTATGGCACACGCCACAAACATCGATGAACGCCTATTTGCTTTAATGATGTTGGGCGACGATCGTCATATTTCAGCTACCTATATTTTAGGTGAAGCCATCTACACGAAACCCTTTTGCACTTTACAAACATGACAACTCAACCCTCACCGCCCAACAGCAAACCCCAACGCTTGTCATTTGACGATGCACGAGAGCGTATGTTGCTCGCTGCACGGGTTTCAACCCAGCATGACATGTGCTCGCTTAGCCAAGCGCTGGGTCGCGTGTTAGCGGTTGACGTTTTTTCTCCGATTAACGTACCAGGCTTTAATAATAGTGCAATGGATGGTTACGCCTTAAATGTTGCTGACTTTGCCCAACCTCCTGCTCAGTTTGAAGTGGTACAGCGTATTATGGCTGGCCAAGTGGGTATGGCTTTAGCCTCTGGCCATGCTGCGCGCATCTTTACAGGCGCTCCGGTTCCATCGGGGTGTAATGCAGTGGTACCCCAAGAAGATGCCACCCTTGACCAAGCTTGCGTCACCTTCAACAAACCTATTAAGCCGAAACAACATATTCGAAACGCTGGTGAAGATATTGCAACGGGTGCATTGCTGATTCCTTGTGGTACTCGCTTAGCACCCCAGCATCTCGCCATGCTGGCATCGGTTGGCATTGCAAAGGTTGATGTTTTTAAACCGCTGACAGTTGCGCTATTGTTTACAGGCGATGAGCTCACTGAACCCGGTGAACCGTTGGCACCAGGTGCCATTTACAACAGCAATCGATATGCCATCACTGCCCTAGTCGAGCAACTGGGTTGTGTTGTGCAAAGTATTGAAATCGTCAAAGACTCCTCAGCACAGACGATAAAAGCACTAGAGCAAGCGGCACAATCATCTGATGTTATTTTGACTTGTGGTGGCGTCTCAGTGGGTGAGGCAGACCATGTGCGAGCTGCCGTGCAATCTTTGGGTCAACTTGATTTATGGCAAATTGCCATGAAACCCGGCAAACCGCTTGCCTATGGCCGTATCGGTCAAGCTGATTTTATCGGTTTACCTGGTAACCCAGTCAGCGCATTTTTAACGTTTTTGTTACTCGCTCGACCCTTATTACTGAAGCGTTTAGGTCGAACCGATACACAACTGACCACGACACCGGTAAAAGCTGATTTTGACTGGCCAGCACAGCAAGCACGCACCGAATTTTTAAGGGTTAAATGCAGCCACTTATCGAATGGCGATATTTTGGCGCAACGTTGGCCCAATCAGGGTGCCGGTGTCATGAGCAGTTTGATGTGGGCTGATGGCCTAGTGAGAACCCGTGACAATATAGCTATTCATACTGGCGATCAAGTTGACTACATCTCACTTCATGCCTTGCTCTCTTAAAGTTTAACAACTTCATGTCCACGCTTCATGTCAACTCACAACCCAATTCCTACTAATACACCACTTGACCCGATACGCTACGATTCTTTGATTTTGGCAGGTGGTCGCGGCACACGTATGGGGAATCAAGACAAGGGTTGGGTTAAATGGCAGGGTCAAGCCTTCATTGAACATATGCTTGGCGTGTTAAAAAACCAAGAACCCGCCCCACGTTCAATTTATATCAGTGCGAATCGACATCAAGACCAATACGAAAAACTGGGTTATGAAGTACTGACAGATCAACGCCCTTCTTTTCAAGGGCCGTTAGCGGGTATTGAGCAAGCGCTTATTTATCTGACTACCCATGAGGCGACGACTATCGATCATCAGCCACCCCTGCTTGTTTTGCCCTGCGACACACCCATGCTACCCCAACAGGTTTTTACAAAGCTCTATCAAGGGTTGAACGAATCGAACATGGCAACTTATGCTACAAGCCCTAATGGCCCTCACCCGCTCTGTTGCTTAGTTAAACGGCAAGCGTTAAAACCACTCACACAGCAATTGAATCTAAACCAACGCCGAGTGATGACTTGGCTAACGTTAATTAACGCTCAACCTGTTTATTTTGAATCAGACTTGTATTTTAAAAACTTCAACGATGCACAATCTGTAGTCACAAATCACCAATATCTGTGAACATAGATGAACTTCTCTTAAAAACATGGTGAATGGTTTTAGACCA
>CALBMZ010000228.1 GCA_937896225.1 uncultured Alcaligenaceae bacterium
AAACTGGCAGGCGACAACCATTGAGCAATTTATTCAGATTGTCGATTCTTATATTGTAAGCGATCCATAAACCCCACCCTTGTCGGTTGATTTCAATTGCCGCATGCTTGCAACATCTAAATAAAAAGGGGTGTTGTGATGGTCAGGGGTTTAGGGGTACCGTTTTGGCAAGAGCATGTGACGGCAGCCAATTCGTATAACGGGTCAGGTGCTGAGTATGCCAAGGCGCACGGTATTACGTCGTCGGCTTTGTATTATTGGCAGAAGAAATTTCGCATTAAAGCAACCACTCCTCAAGAGTCGACCACCAAACAGATCAGCTCTAAAAAGAGTGGTGCCACACCCTCATTGAGCAGTCAATTTGTGGCGTTGCGTGTGGCCGCACCTGTTGCACAACCATTGGCCTCACCTCGAGCCATTGCCCCCTGCACGTTAGTGATGGCCTCCCAGGTGCGGTTAGAGTTATCTGAATTACCCGACCCGCAGTGGTTGGTCAGTTTGGTGCGTGCCACGCAAGGGGCACACTGATGCACCCGGGTTGCCTGATCGAACACGTTTACCTTTGCCGTGCGCCCGTTGACTTTAGAAAGCAAATCGATGGGTTAAGCGTGATGGTTGAGCAAGGCCTGGGGCTCAACCCCTTTGCCAGTGCTTTGTATGTGTTCATCAACCGCCAACGCACTAAGATCAAAGTGCTGTACTGGCATCGAAATGGTTTCTGTTTGTGGCAAAAGCGTCTGGAATCTGACCGATTTGCGTGGGTGCCAAAGTACGATCAGAGAGACGCGCAATCTGACACGCAAGCGGTCAGTATGCAAGAGTTTGAGTGGCTTTTAGAGGGCTTTGATTTATGGAAAAATAAGCCTCATAAAACCCTCGAATTTGCTTCTGTTTTAAAGGAGAAAATTCTAAAATAGATCATGTTTGAAGCACTCAAAAAACCCGCACTTTTAGACCAACAACCCAGCGTTAAGCCGTTTGTTTTACCGTCGGTTTTACCCACCGACGTTGAGTCTTTAACTGCACTCTTGTTGGCTTCTAATCAGGCTAACCTACAAGCCCAAGACTTCATCACCGAATACCGCACCGAGGCTGCGACCTACATCAATGAGTCGCACCTAAACGCTCAAAACTACATCAACCACCTGTTTGAACAAATCCTTTTAGCTCGTCGTCGCATGTTCGGCTCAAGCTCCGAGCAGTCGTCCTTGCAAAGCCGGTTGTTCGATGAAGCTGAACTGCTGGCTTTGCAGTCTGTTGATGGGGTTGATGCTCTGGTTGGTGGTCTGGCTGATAGTTCGGCTGACTGCGCACCCATTCCCCCCGCAGCCGATGTTGCTGCCCCTGTGGTTGATAAAAAACCTGTCGCCCGCGGCAAACGTGCCCCGTTGCCCGCACAGCTCGAGCGTGTTGAAATCGTGCACGATGTGCCCCAAGCCGATCGCACTTGCCCCTGTGGCACACCGATGGTGGTGATTGGTCACGCCAGCGCTGACTTCTTGGCAATGATGGCTACCGTGAAGTTTGTTGACGGCTTGCCGCTCACCCGCTTTGCCAAGGTGCTCGAGCGCCACAGAGCACCCGTGGCCACCCAAACGCTGGCGCGTTGGACCATTGGGGTGGGTAAGTTACTGCAACCCTTGCATAATTTAGCCCGTGATGCCTTGCTTGAGGGCTGGGTGCTGCACATTGACGAAACCGTGGTGCAGGTTCTAAAAGAGAAAGACAGAAAGGCGAGCTCGAACTCTTATATGTGGGTACAAACCGGTGGGCCACCCGGCAAGCCAGTCGTGCTGTTTGATTACGACCCCAGTCGGGGTGGTGAGGTGCCGGTGCGATTGTTACAAGACTATCAGGGCTACATCATGGCCGATGGCTATGATGGGTACAACGCCGTTGCAAAAACGAAAGGTATCGAACGCTTGGCTTGTATGGCGCACGTGCGCCGTGGCTTTGTTGATGCCACTAAAGTGCAACCTAAAGGCAAACGGGGTCGAGCCGATGAGGCAGTCGCCTTAATCGGTAAACTCTACCGCATTGAACGCGATCATAAAGATGCCACCGTTCAAGAGCGCTATGACGCCCGCCAAGCTCTAAGCTTGCCAGTCCTTGCAGCATTACACGATTGGATGCAAAAGACACTTCCCCTCGTAACGTCTAAAAGCACATTGGGCAAAGCACTCACTTATATGAGTAACCGTTGGGCCATGCTTGTGCGCTACACCGAGCGCGGTGACTTACCGATTGATAACAATTACTGTGAGAACAAAATTCGCCCGTTTGTTATCGGTCGCAAAGCGTGGCTGTTTAGTGATACCCCAGCCGGTGCGCATTCAAGTGCTGTGATTTATTCGCTGCTTGAAACAGCCAAAGCTAACGGCTTGGAACCCTACACTTGGCTGCGCCAAGTCTTAAATGAACTACCCGCTGCTAAAACGGTAGATGATGTTGATGCACTCATGCCATGGCATGTTAAAAATAAAATAATTACTCAAACCCAATCGTAAAATTACAACCATCACAGATGGTTCGAACAAGCAACACTGGGGTTTGTGGAGCGCTTACCTTATATTCATTGGTACAACGAAAAACGAATCAAGATATCACTTGGATCACGCAGTCCTTTAGAATATCGAGAAAGTCTCGGTCTTGCAGCATAAATCAGTCCACCTTTTAGGCCGCGCGCCCAGGTGGTCAATTTTGGATCGGCGTCAATAGGCCTAGGCCTACATGGGTGAAATGAGTCAACAGTTTCGCCTAGAAGCGCACGCCAGTTTGCCGTTAGTAGACAAAGACGCTGCGCTAGAGTCGGTATACGCAGGCGTTCAAGTGCAACGTATGCGGTTGCGCTTTGATCAAGGGGTCAGTGAGTGGGAAATAAAGCTGTAGACTAATCTGCTGGAATCGCGTGGCACAACGTCTGTCTTATCTTATCGTTCAAATAGGACAGAGGGGGACCTGCCCGCATAGCGTTTAATTTGAGCGGTCAGGGCTGAGGCAAAAGGCTCGGTGGTAATCGCTTGAGATAACGACCCTTTCCAGTTCGGGGGTAAAAGCTAATTCCGTCCCAAGCGATATCCCCTCCCACCACTGTCAAGGCAGGCCAACCACGCAAAGTCATACCCTCATATGGCGTGTAGTCAACAGCATGATGTAAATCAGTATTGCGTATTTCACGATTGCCGTGATCCCAAATGACTAAGTCAGCATCGCTACCAACGGCAATCGTGCCCTTTCGCGGATGTAAACCATAGGCTTTTGCAGGATTGGTAGCGGTAAGCTCTACAAATCGATTCAAAGTTATACGGCCACCTAATACACCTTCAGAATATAGTAAAGACATACGGGTTTCTATGCCAGGAATACCGTTTGGTATGTGACGAAAGGGTACCTCGTCACCATCTGGTTTTTTACCATCGACAGCATCAAATCGAAAGGGTGCATGGTCAGAAGAGAATACAGTAAACAAGCCGTCAGCTAAACCATCCCATATGACCTGTTGGTTAGCTTTATCTCTAGGTGGCGGACTGCAGACGCATAGGGCTCCTTTATAGCTGTCGTCAATACCTAAGTCTTCTGCAGTTAGAAAAAGGTATTGAGGGCAGGTTTCTGCGAATACTCTAAGACCGTGCGAACGTGCCCAACGGATTTGTTCAACTGCCTCGCGACCAGAAACGTGCACAATCAAAATCGGGACGTCTACTAACTCAGACAATGCTATTGCGCGATGTGTAGCTTCACGCTCAACCAACATAGGCCTAGAATGTGCGTGAAATCGAGGTGCGGTTCGACCGGCCGCTTCTAAACGGCGCGTAAGCCACTCAATGCAGTCAGCATTTTCGGCATGAATCATTGCCATAGCGTTGTTGTTTCTTGCTACCTCTAAGACGTCAAGAATTTGACTGTCATTTAGCTTAAGGTCGTCGTAGGTCATATAGACTTTGAAAGATGTGTAACCCTCTTTGATTAGAGCAGGAAGTTCGTTAGTTAGAACTTCAGTCGTTGGGTCGCTAACTATCAAGTGAAAGGCATGATCTATATGTGCATGGCCAAAAGCACGTGCATGATAATCGTCGAGAGCAGACTTTAATGAACTACCTTTTACCTGCGCTGCAAACGAAATAACTGTGGTGGTACCACCGCACACCGCTGCACGGGTGCCAGTATCAAAATTGTCAGCCATACGAATAGGTGGGGGCATTGGTTGATCAATGTGGCAATGTCCGTCAACTCCGCCTGGTGTAACCACTCGATTAGCAGCGTCTATTTCACGCTCGCCTTTAGGCAGATCAAGCCCGAGTTGAACGATCACACCGTCTCGAATGCCAATGTCACAATTAAAGTAATCTGAAGCCGTTGCAACGTGTGCGTTACGAACTACCAAATCAAAGTGCGCACTCATTATTCTTTTCCGATCAATTGAGAAATGTTGCCCACCAGACCACGATGGGGTTTTGTTGGAGGTGGAGATAGTGATCCAACACGTCGAGGCGCAAAATTACCGCGGGCGAGTGTTTCTGCCATTCTAATGGCAGAACCCACGCCATCTATAAGGGGTACAGGAATATCACATTCGATTTCTCGTGCCAAACCAGCGAGCGGCGCACCTGCCAAAATTATGCTGTCAGCGCCGTCTTGTTCTATGCACGAAAGACACATATCGCGAAGAATGTCGCGCGCCTCGTTCTGCACCATATGTACGCTTGAAAACCCCTGTTTGAGACCACGATAGCCAATCATGCGTGACGACAAACCCAATTGATTGACTGTTTGTTCGTACCAAGCGCCGATGCGTTGCGAGATACCAACGATGGCAAAGCGCCCACCAAGTAAGAATGCTGTTGCCAAAGCAGACTCCGTTAAACCAACCACTGGAATGTCGAGTACCTCTTTGGCTGCAATCACACCTGGGTCACCAAAAGCAGCAACGACAACTGCATCGTGGTTTTCATGGTGTTCAGCCAATAGTTGCAACATAGCAAAAGCTCCAACTACTGCTTCGCTAGGCGTCTCAATGTAAGCCACGCCGAAAGGCGCGGTAACCATAGTGATTGTTGTGTCTGGCAGTGCAGTTCTCTTCGCCTCACTAAGGATCAATTCTGATACAGTCTCAGATATATTTGGGTTAATGACTAAAATTTTCAATTATTACTCCGTTGCTAAATTTGCGTGCGTGCACGCTGCCATAATGCGTTAGCAGCGCGCTGCGCATTAATTAAAATTGTGTCTTGATCGACACGAGTTGCCCGACCCTTTTCAACTACTATTTCGCCATGAACGATAACCATTGCAACATCGCTACCTTGACCAGTGTGAACCAAGTTACCTAACGGGTTTATACATGGCACTAAGTGCGGGCGGTTCATATCAACACAGACTAAATCAGCCAACTTGCCAGCTTCTAATGTGCCTATTTGATCACCTAGACCCATAGCATGAGCGCCATTGAAAGTAGCCATACGCAACATATCTGCTGGTTGCCAACTATCGTCGATGCAACCCACTTGTATTCGGCCAAGGTTCAGTGCCCATCGCATCACTTCGATCATGTCTGCATGCATATTGTCAGTTGCAAGCGTTAACCGTATTCCTGCATTTTGCATGGCGCGTGAAGGTGCTATGCGACCCCCTGTGGCATTTCCTTTTGGCACGTGGGCAAGATTCATTTTGGCACGACCTGCGCGGTGTATGTCGCTATCACTCATGTACATACCATGTGCTGCGATTAGGCGAGGCCCCAATAACCCAACTTGCTCTAGCAGTTCGCAAGGTGAGCATCCATCGCGAGCCTGAACACGCTGGTTCTCCATAACGCTTTGAGAGAGATGTGTCGTAACGATACTATTGTGAAGTTCGCAGTGATCAGACACTTGACGTAAAAGATGTTTTGAGCAGGTGTCTGTTGCGTGGGGGGTGAGGTGCACACCAATTCGACCATCACGACTTCCATGCCATTTAGAATGAAGTGCCAATGCCTCGGCTAGCGTTCGCTCACCAATCTTGTCATCATGACGCCATTCACCTAGATGTACTCGCGAAAAATCTACATCATGGATGCGTCCACAGGCGTATGTTCTTAAGCCTATATCTGCCATAGCTGGTAAAGTGAGTTCAGCATGAACATAACTGTCATTGATAGTCGTTGAGCCAAAAAGCATGGCCTCAAGCGCACCTAAGCGAGCAAGTGCTACGGCTTCCTCTGGTGTTACCTCGTGACCGTGGGGCACACCCGGGGTGTAAGCGGGTGCAAACCCCATGTCTTCAGCAACACCTCGCACCATTGTCAATATAGTGTGAGTGTGGACGTTAATGAAACCGGGTAGCACCATGTGCCCATGTAGATCGATAGTGCGCTTAGCGTTATTAACATACGCATTTTGAGCGGTCGTCACAAAAATAATTCGTGAACCACGTATACCAATAACTGCATTTTCAATAACTTGCAGCTCGGGCTTAGTATGTACAACAGTGACGCCTGTAATCAGTAAATCAAGAACTTCAGGCTTGTCAGATGCGTTGTGTAATCTCATACTTAAAAGCCTAATGCATGTGGCAATGTGGTTACGATTGAAGGAAATGTTACACATAACAAAAGCAAGGCAAACTGGAATACTACAAACGGCATAGATTCACGAACAATGTCGCCCATGGGGACGCGGGTGATGCCACTCATAACGAAGTACAGAACGCCAACTGGGGGGGTCATCATGCCAATGACTAAATTAAACATAAAAATAAATCCAAACCACAACGGGTCGAGGCCAAATGCATCTGCAATTGGAACAAATAGCGGAACTAGCATAATGTATGCCGCATTTGACTCTAAAAACATTCCAACAATCACTAGCAAGACCATGGTGATCATCACAAAGACTAGGGGGTCAGATGTCATGTTTTTAACAATATCTGCAAGTTGTTGTGGGACCATATCTATGGTTAACAAAAACGTGACTGTTGCAGCAAATGCAATAAGAGCGCCTACCATCGATGCCGTTACGGCTGCGCGAAATAAACAACTAGGTAGGTCTGCGAAGCGAAGTTTACGAGTGATAAAAAGCCCGACTAGCGCCGAATACATCACTGCAATTGCTGCACCCTCAGTTGCTGTAAATACACCGCCTATGATGCCGCCCACCACAATAATCGGCATAAACAAAATCAGATATGCCTTCCGAAATTGAATCGCAGCATTTCGTAAATTAAAAGATTCGCCTGTAGGTGGATACTTACGCTTCCAAGAGATGAAACTAGCGATAGCAATAAAACCAGCAGCAAGCAACAGTCCTGGAACAATGCCAGCCATAAATAAGCCACCTATCGATACGGAAGATCCCGCCATAAGTGCGTAAACAATCATTGCGTTAGAAGGTGGAATAACTGGTCCAAGGTTGGCAGCTGAAGCAATTACTGCACAATTAAAACTATCTGGGTAATGTTTTCGTAGCTCAGGTACTAGAGCACTGCCGAGCGCACTAGCAGATGCTACCGCAGCCCCACTTACAGAAGCGAGAATGGTGCCAGAAATAATTGTTACATGTGCCAACCCACCATGCACACGCCCCACCAGGCTATTAGCAAAGTTAACCAATTGAACCATCATGCCGCCCTTAACCATTAGCTCTCCAGCCAGCATGAATAGCGGTATAGCCATTAATGGAAAGTTATCAACAGCATGTAACATGCGTTGTGCAAGCATCACTAACTCAAAGTCAGCGACAAAAATTGCAACTAGCGAGGAAAACCCTAACGCAAAAGCTAATGGCATTCCTGCGAAGGCAAATAGGCCAAAAACACAAATCATTAGAGCTGTCATGGTAGTCGACCTATCCAAATGTGAGGACCTAACCAAGCATGCAACACGAGATGAATAAATGAGTGTGCTGCACAGATGAGAATAGCGATGTAATAGATTCCTGCTGAAATAGGGAGTGTCGGCATAAGCTCCTGCCATTTGTCTAAAGTAGCAACCCAGGCGGCATAGAAAACAGCCGCCATGAGTATGGCGCTTGCTGCGCTAACAACACGAAACAAAAATTTCTTGTTTCGTGGGTTAAGCGCCATTACTAAAATATCTATACCCACATGAACGGTATATTTGATTCCATGGGGTATTGCTAAAAAAATTGCCCATATAAAAAAAAGGCGAGAAACTTCGTCAGCAGAGTCAATCGAAGAGTTAAGCACATAGCGCCAAAAGACTTGTAAACTGACCATTAGAGTCATGCACACCATGCACAAAATAACTGCTGCCATGGAAGCCTTATCGAACGTCTCAACGTATTTTCTAACAGTAGGCCAAATTTTAGGGTAGCTGTCATCTTGAAGCACTGTATCAGCTTTAGACTCCATTTCTAAAGTCACTTTGTCGATTCAATGATTACGACATCAACCAGACCTGGATCAATACGCTTTTTTAAGCCATCAACGACACCCGATGTGCTGTTACGAAATTGTGTGCGTGCTTCAGGGCTTATCGCTGTGAATTTCATTCCAGAGTCTATAAGTTTCTGCTTCCAACCATCGTCTATTTTGGCAGCCTCTGCTCGTTGCCAAGCCATTGCATCTTTCATTGAATCAAGTACAGCTTTTTGTTGCGGTTTTGTCAGTTTTTCGAACAAACGCTTATTTGCTGCTGCCATGATGAAATCGTAGAAATGACCTGAGTCTGACAAATATATTTGAACTTCATTGAAGCGACGGCTAGCAATGATGTTGTAGGGGTTTTCGTGCCCATCCAGAACGCCTTGCTGCATTGCTGAATAAACCTCTTTGATATCCATTGCAACTGGGTTTGCACCTAATGCGCGAAAAGTTTGCATGTGTACTTCATTAGGCTGTAGGCGTATCTTTAGACCTTTAATATCTTCTACAGATGTAATAGGGCGAACATTGTTAGTTATATTTCGAAACCCAAGCTCACCATAACCTAAACCAATGAACCCTTTCTTGGCAAGAAGCGCATCAAATTGTTGGCCCACAGGTCCGTCCATAACTCGAAGGGCTGTATCACGGTTACTAAAAAGAAATGGCAAACTAACTGCCTCAAATTCTGGAACTATACGTGAGAAATATGCGATGGATGTAACGACAGCAAATACAGTACCTGACCTAACTTGATCTACGTTCTCTGATGCGCCACCAAGCTGCATGTTAGGGAATAAGTCGATTTGAAGCTCACCATTGGTTTTTGCTTCAACCTCTTTCTTGAATATTTCCATCATTTTACTGGCGGTATGATCGTTCGGGAAGTTTCCAGCAACCCTTAGGCGCTGTTGAGCGCTTGAAGGGGCATGCAAACTAGCCATACCAAGCATGATCGTGAGTGAGAGTAAGAGTGTTCGTCGAAATTTCATGGTAACTCCTAGGGGTTAATAAGGCAGTTAG
>CALBMZ010000229.1 GCA_937896225.1 uncultured Alcaligenaceae bacterium
GTGTATTTTAATTTATAATTTTTTTAATGTTTCTTGTAGAGCTAGATAGGTAACGCACTGTGATCTGTCAGTTTTTTTAAAAATAAATATGAGCTCAGAAAACCGTCCCGCGCCTCAATCATTATTTGATTTATTTAAATTTTTTTTATTGTTGTCGCTTCAAGGTTTTGGCGGCGTCATTGCTTTTATAGAACGAGGTCTTGTTCATCAAAAAAAGTGGTTAACCCGAGAAGAATTTCTAGACGATTGGGCGGTCGCCCGTACCATGCCCGGAGCCGCTGTAGTCAATATGTCAATTATTTTTGGTTCAAGGCACTTCGGTATGAAGGGGGCTATTGTCTCGGTATTGGGTATTTTTCTTGTGCCAAGCGTGATCGTACTGACATTGGCCGTATTGTACTCAACGTTTGGAAATCAACCTCAGGTTGTTGATGCCTTGCGAGGCATGGGTGCAGTTGCTGCGGGCCTCATTCTTGCAACGGGTTTGAAGTTGTTAACAGCACTTAAATCGAATGTCATGGGGTTCATGTTTTGTGGCGCGATTGTGATAAGTAGTTTTGTCACCATTTCAATTTTTCATTGGCGCGTTATCTATGTCATGTTCGCGCTGGGCTTAATTGGCAGTTTGTATGCTTTCTTATGTCTTAAAGGTAAAAAGACATCATGAGTGGCGCTATTTCCATATCAATGGGGCTGTCTGATTGGCTTTTTTTGCTACAAAAATTTTTGATTTTCTCAATGGCTGCGTTTGGTGGCCCCATGATTTTGCTACCCGAAATGCGACAATTCCTTGTTGTCGATCAAGGCTGGCTAACTGATGATCAAGTTAGTGCCTCAGTGGTTATTGCGCAAGCATCTCCCGGGCCAAATACACTATTTATTGCGCTGTTTGGCTGGAACGTTGGGCTCAATGCAGGTGGCATTTGGTTAGCATTGTTGGGCGCCACAATCTGTTTATTAGGTAGTCTATTGCCATCTTGTGCTTTGATTTATGCAACCGCGCATTGGGTACATCGCAATTCGCATCGGCTTTTTGTTAAAGCATTTAAGCAGGGCATGAGCCCCGTTGTTGTATCGTTGCTGATATGTTCAGGTTGGACTTTGGGAACGGCAGGCACAACTTGGCATAATTGGCCCTTGTGGCTCGTAACCTTAGCGACGACAAGTATCGTCATTTGGGGAAGGTTACATATGTTTTGGTTGCTTGCGATTGGTGGTTTTTTAGGCGCGACGGGTCTACTTTCAGCTGGGTAGCAATAAGTTTTTAAAATTTAAACTCAAACTTATTTGCTACCCTTGCCCTTATTTTTAACCTAGGTAAACGGGGTCAGGCATCGTGAAAAAGCTATCTAAAAGATGGTAAACCATCATATAGTTTTTTTGCTGAAAACTAGCATGTGAAATACCACGCATGACGCTGAACTGTTTGTTCATGTTGGGTAGTAACTTAAAGAAGTCTATTAAGTCGTCCATGCCAGCTATACCATCGTACTCACCACGTAAGATAATTGATGGAACAGTAATCTTAAGTGGGTCAAGCAATGGCAATTTTGAACACATATCAACATAAGTGCCGGTTGGCATCGAATCATCTAAAGTCAAAATAGCGTCTGCAAAAGCTTCAACGGTAACTTGATCAACCGTATCTGGGTGATCTCGTTGAAAAATACTATGAACAAAAGCACGGTCAATGGGACGGCGATTTTTAGCTAAAAACTCAGGCAACTTCTTTTTACGTTGTTCTAAAGTATGGCTGCCTTCACCTGTCCAAACAAACGCATCAAGTGCCAACTTCGATACACGTTCAGGGTGCCGCTCAGTAAATAAAGCAGCTTTTAGAGCCCCAGATGATATGCCGTACATCATTAAAGACTTTGCACCCGTCTTTCGCATAATGTACTCGCTACCTGCAGCAATATCATCAGCACCGTTGCTAATATCAAAATTAATGTCACGATGCTTATCTGACCGTCCGTAGCCTTCATTGTCCATAGTCCAT
>CALBMZ010000230.1 GCA_937896225.1 uncultured Alcaligenaceae bacterium
TTTGCTCTATGGATAGCTAGTCACTCATTAGAAAACTTTTTTTTACTTAGTTTAGATTTATGGTTAATATTTTTTCTAGCAATTGTGTCAATATTATATTTGAAAATACGCAAATACAATAATGACTGATTATTCAACATTAGAACGATTCCTACATAAAATTGCATTGGGTTCACCATCATTGAGTGAAATGTTTTTCGATCTAGAAAAATTGCTTAATCGAACTGGCTTTCAAAGAACCGATAGTGTGTATGTAACGGGCTTAGCTAGAGCCGGCACAACAACAGTTATGAGAGCCCTTTTCGAAAGCGCTCAATTTGCCTCGCTAACTTATAACGATATGCCCTTTGTGTTGGCACCCAACTTATGGTCTAAGGTTTCAGGTTTTAAAGGTAAGACGCGCCATTCTAAAGAGCGTGCTCACAAAGATGGCATACAGGTTAATTACGACTCACCTGAATCGTTTGAAGAGGTTTTTTGGCGGTTGCACTGTGGCGATGATTATATTTTTCCAGCGTCCCTTACTGTGCATGATGTTGACCAACAAACACTAAATGAGCTAAATATTTATCATAATTTGATATGTTTAAAAAATATTAAACATAGATATTTAGCTAAAAATAACAATACTATTTTAAGAATTAAGAGCTTAGCCCAAAGTTATAAAGACTGTACATTTTTAGTGGTGTTTCGTCAGCCATTTAATCAGTCAAAAAGTCTGTTGCAGCAACATATGCAGTTCACAAATAACGATAAATTTACGCATCAGTATATGAATTGGTTGGTGCACCATGAGTTTGGCTCAACGCATAGGCCTTTTGTTTTCAACTCCCCACTCAGTCAAGTTGATCAAATTGCAAGACTTTCGAGCGATTCCAGAACAATTGAGTATTGGTTGCAGCGTTGGGTTGATGCTTACGGTTACCTCTTAACTATTCTTGAAAATGGTATGCCAAATGTAATGCCTATTAGTTATGAAAAAATATGCAATCAGCCGGGTTACTGGTCGCAATTGTGCGATCATTTAAACTTAAATGCCATACCTTATGACTTCAATCGCGCACAGGTGTTAGGCGACATCGATTGCGACCATGCGTTAAAATTAAAGGCGCTTTCCATTTACAACAAACTTAATTTACTTTGTTGTTACTAACGTATTGGTTACGTAAAAAACTTTAGTGCACCTGCTTATGTATGAGTGACTTCACAAAAAATAACTCACTTCTTCGCTATGTCTAACTCGAGTGACCCTCTGCAAAAAATCTTTGCCTCATGGCAGGCTATGCAGCCCAACATGAACATTCCCACCATTGTGTCGTTGGCGTTTGCTCAGAACCTTAGCATGGCCTAAACCTATAACTTTATACCCCGCACCAATTAAATATTTGGACATCGGCGGGCAATAACTTCCAATTTTTTTTCTGGAAATAAAGCCCTCAATTGGCAAGTCTTTGAATTGGGTGTGGATCTTAGGCACTTGCTTTAACAGCAGAAAAATGCACCAAAAGTGAGAATAAGCCCCATCGTTGTGCACGGGTGGCAAGTTAAAGTTGACGTCGTCACGGTGATAATAATTTATATTCAATTTTTAGACATAGCTAAATAACAGAGACTAAACGTGCGGATGTTAATCGTGGCATGAGAATTGCTTAAGTGTTCTTGTATACCGACCTGTATTCGGTAAATCTAGTCACTTTAAAGGAATGCCAAACATGAATCGTCGTCAATTACTCAAAGGGGCAGGTGCTGCAGGTTTAGGCGTTGCCATGCTTCCCTTTCTCAAAACGAATGCCTTTGCAGCGTCTACCGATACAGCCGTTGTGCTGATCGGTAATACGATTAATAGCCTTGATATTCATCGCCCTGGCACCAATCGCCCGAGTTATCAAGTAGCCATTAATTGTTACGATAGATTGGTCAGCTTTGATCTTAAAAAATTATCAAATGGGGCTTTAGCTTACGATTATGAAAAAGTGATTCCAGAGCTTGCCGAGCGCTGGGAAATATCTGATGATCGGAAAGTTCTAACATTCTATTTGCGTAAAAATGCAAATTTCTGGGACGGTAAGCCTGTTACTGCAGCGGATGTGAAGTGGTCTTTTGATCGAGCCCTGGCGCTCGGTGGCTTCCCGAAAGTGCAAATGGCAGCAGGTGGTTTTGTAAGCCCTGATCAGTTTTCAGTGGTTGATGAAAAAACATTTCAAATTAAATTGAACAAACCTTCTAAATTGTCGTTGCCTGACTTGGGGGTGCCAGTTGCTGTTGTTATCAATTCAACTGTTGCCAAAACAAAAGCGACTGCAGATGACCCTTGGGCCACCGAGTATTTACACAAGACCCCATTGGGCAGCGGTGCGTTTAAAGTTGCCCGTTGGGATGCAGGGCAACAATTGGTCTATGAACGAAATGACAAATGGGCATGTGGCCCTGTGCCATCGTTAAAGCGTGTGGTGGTCAGAGAGGTACCCTCGCAAGCGACGCGTCGAGCTTTAATTGAGCGCGCAGATGCTCAGTTATCTTTTAGTATTCCTAATAAAGACGCCGTAGAGTTAGGCAAAAATGACAAAGTTAAGGTCATCGGAACACCTATTGATAACACCTTATATGTCGCCTGTTTAAATCAAATTTTTGAACCTTTCCGTGACAGCAATGTGCGCAAAGCCATTGCATACGCTATTCCTTATGAGCAAATCTTTCAACAATCAGCATACGGTTTAGGTGCCAAAATGTGGGGCGCTGCTTCTGCAACGCCAACTGAGGCGGTTTGGCCACAACCGTTCCCATATGACACCAACTTAGAAAAAGCCAAAGAACATTTGGCCAAAAGTGGGTTCGCAAATGGCTTTGAGGTGCCGTTGTCATTCGACTTGGGCGTGTCAGATTGGGCCGAACCCTCAGCCTTACTGATTCAAGAAAGTTTGGGGAAGATTGGCATCAAAGTCACGCTTAACAAAGTGCCTGGTGCAAATTGGCGAACCGTTGCGTTAGTTGAGAAAAAACTGCCCTTCTTACTTGATAACTTTGGTGGTTGGCTCAATACACCTGACTACTATTTCTTCTGGTCATATATCAAAGGCAATTTGTTTAATGCTTCGAATTATGACAACCCAAAGATGAAACAGCTTATTGATGAAACGTTGCACATGGAGACCACTGATCCTCAGTACAAACCCAATATTTTGCAGATGATCTCATTGGCTTTTGAAGATTTGCCGCGTATACCTCTGTATCAACCCACGCTTGAATCAGCGATGTCACCTAGCTTGAATGGCTATACAAGCTGGTATCACCGTCAGTTAGACGCCCGTCCATTAAAGATAGGTTGAGTTAAGTCGTATGAACAGATTGCTTGTTATTGCAAAGCGCCTGTTGCAGGCCGTGCCAACGGTTTTGGGAATTGTGATCATCACCTTTCTTTTGACCCGGGCACTGCCTGGCGACCCAGCGGCTTTCTTTGCGGGTCCAGCGGCTACGGCTGAATCAATTGCGCAAATTCGCACCCAACTTGGGCTTGATCAACCTTTGCCCGTTCAATTTATGACGTACTTGGGTGACTTGGTGACAGGTAATTTAGGACAGGCCATCACAACAGGTCAACCCGTATTGCAAGAGTTGATTTCTCGTATGCCAGCATCTTTAGAGTTGACTTTATTTGCCTTATTAATTTCGCTTTCCATATCAATTCCATTGGGCATATTGGCAGCGACACATCAAGATACCTGGATAGATCAGTTATGTCGATTCGTGGTGACGGCTGGGGTGAGTTTGCCAACCTTTTTTACAGGTCTGTTGTTGGTATATGTATTTTATTTTTTACTCGGTTGGGCACCTCCACCCTTAGGTCGTTTAGACATCATTAGTATTTCACCCGAGCACATTACAGGTTTTTATTTAATTGATTCGTTATGGGCCCAAGATTTTGAGACTTTTTGGTCTGCCTTAAAGCAACTTATTTTGCCGGCGATCACGCTTGCATTATTTACCCTTGCACCGTTAGCGCGTATGACGAGGGCGGCTATGTTGCAGGCACTCGGCTCCGAATACATTCGAACGGCTCGAGCCTGCGGTTTGTCGAACGGAAAAATTTTACGTACTTACGCCTTGCGTAATGCTTTGTTACCGGTCATCACCACGCTAGGTATGGTGTTCTCTTTCTCATTGGGTGCAAATGTTTTAGTTGAGAAAGTGTTCAGCTGGCCAGGAATTGGATCATTTGCAATAGAAGCTCTGATTGCATCTGATTATGCTGCGGTTCAGGGTTTTGTTCTTGCCATGGCTTTGTTATTTGTTGCACTAAATTTGTGTGTAGACATGCTCTATACCTTCGTAGATCCAAGGGTGAAACTTGATGGCTAGTACGATTAAACCCGCAGGAAACCAGACTTTTTTTGGGCATGCACGATATGTTGTGATGAGTAATCCAGTCACGCTGATTGCCATGTCTTTGTTTTTATTAATTATCATTATTGCCATATTTGGTCCTTACATGGTGCCATATGACCCCTTGGCCAGTTCAGCTGGAAACGCTTTGCAACCACCAAGCTGGCAGCATTGGTTTGGCACAGATCAACTTGGACGAGATGTGTTTTCCAGAGTAATTGTCGCGACTAGGCTTGATTTGATTATTTCAGTGAGTGCGGTTGCGATGTCTTTTGTAGTGGGCGCATCAATAGGCGGTATCGCTGGCTATCAAGGTGGTTGGCTTGATAGCGTTGTGGGCAGATTTCTAGATACCATTATGGCTTTTCCGTTGTTTGTTTTAGCCATGGGTATTGTGGCTGCTTCAGGCAATACGGTGCAAAACGTTGTGATTGCGACGGCGATCATTAATCTACCTTTCTATGCACGGGTTGCGCGAAGTGAAGTGGTCGTTAGGCGTCAAGCCGGTTGGGTGCAGGCCGCTCAACTTGCTGGAAATGGGCCGATGCGCATTTTATTTGGTAGGGTGTTACCCAATGCATTGCCACCGATGATGGTGCAAATATCATTAAACATGGGCTGGGCAATTTTGAATGCTGCGGGCCTTTCATTTATTGGTTTAGGGGTGCGCCCACCGACCGCTGAGTGGGGCATCATGGTGGCTGAAGGTGCTGGTTACATCATCTCAGGCGAATGGTGGTTAGTGCTGTTCCCTGGGGCCGCGTTAATGATTGCCGTCTTTACTTTTAATTTGTTGGGTGATGGGTTACGCGACATGGTTGACCCACAGAGGCGCACATGAAAAAGTCAACGATTTTGCCTTTGTTAGCGGTCAAAAATCTGACCGTACAGTTTAAAACTCGGCTTGGTGAGGTAACGGCAGTTGATGACATCAGTTTGTCACTTAAGTTGGGTGAAACCATGGGTGTTGTGGGTGAATCAGGCTCTGGCAAGTCTGTCACCTCATATGCCATTTTAGGTATATTAGACAAAGCAGGTTTTGTTTCGGGAGGTACTGCAACTTACTCTGGTATTGAGTTGCTACCAACACGTGAAGCTACGATGCGCGACATACGAGGTCGAGAAATCTCCATGATTTTTCAAAACCCTCGGGCGGCATTAAACCCTATTCGTACGGTGGGTGACCAAATTAGTGATGTGTTGCTCGAGCATGCTCAGTGCACGCGCGACACGGCCAGAGCAAAAACCATTCAAGCTCTTAAAAATGTAAAAATTCGAGACCCAGAACAACGCGTCGACGCTTACCCGTTTGAGTTATCGGGTGGTATGTGTCAACGCGTGGTGATTGCCATGGCCTTGGCTTGCAAGCCTAAAATTTTAATTGCTGACGAGCCCACCACGGGCCTTGACGTCACCACGCAACGTGCGGTGATGGATTTAATCGTTGAATTAACGCGCTCAAATGGTATGGCAACGATTTTAATCACACATGATCTGGGGTTAGCTGGCCAATATTGCGATGAAATCACCGTCATGGAAAAGGGAAAAATCGTTGAGTCTGGCTCATCAAAACAGATCTTCACAGCCCCTACACATGCGTATACCAAAAAATTAGTTCGAGCTACGCCGCACGGCGCACTGAATGCTCGCGACTTGTTGCCCGAAGACTTGGCAGCGAAAGCTCTGCCCCTTGATGCTGATGTTGATCGTCTAATAAAAGGCAGGCGTCATGGGCCACTGCTTGAGCTTGAGTCTTTAAAAAAATCATTCAAAGGCCAAAAAAGTTTCTTAGAGTTTGTACGTCGGCAGCCTGCAAAAGCATTTGAGGCCGTCAAAGGTATTGATTTGAAAATTTGGCCTAGCGAAAGCGTAGGCCTTGTGGGTGAATCGGGCTGTGGCAAATCAACGACGTCAGCCATGATTATGCGGTTGTTAGACCCCACCTCGGGTGTCATACGTTTTAAAGGGCAAGACATTAGCCTTGTCAGTCGCGAAGCATTTGTGCGCAGCCCAACAAGGGCTTCATTGCAAATGGTATTTCAAGACCCAAGCGAGAGCTTGAACCCAAGGTTTACAGCGGCTCAGTCAATTGCAGACCCTTTGATTCGATTAATGGGTATGCGCGACTCAGTTGCCATGACTGAGCGTTTGCATGAATTAGCCCAGATGGTAGGCTTACCAGAGTCTTTGCTAGAGCGCTTACCCCATCAGTTATCGGGTGGACAAAAGGCTCGCGTAGGCATTGCACGTGCCATTGCGTCTGAACCTGATTTGCTGGTGCTTGATGAGCCGACTGCAGCACTTGATGTTTCGGTTCAGGCCATCGTTTTAAACCTATTGATTGATCTGCGCATTAAGACAGGCATGGCTTACTTATTTGTGAGCCATGATCTTGAGGTGGTTCGTCTGCTTTGCGACAGAGTTATTGTGATGCGTGCAGGTGAGATTGTTGAACAGGGGGCCACGGCAGACGTGCTCTCAAACCCTTCGCACCCTTACACGCGTGAGCTTTTGGCCGCGGCCCCCAAACCGCCAACCTTTTTATCTGATGATGCCCTGAGTGGTGAGGTAATGTATGAGTAGCCCCCTTTTTACAATTAACGATTTTAAGCATGCTGTGACGTCTGATGAGACCGATATACGGGCCTGGCTTTTAGAAAGGTGGGCTGTTTTAGACGCTGCGGGGGTCGGCCCACAGGGTGATACCGCCTGGATATATCTGCCAAACCAAGCGCAGCGCGAAGAAATTTTGAGCAAGCTTTTCAAGCTAGACCCCAAGGCATGCCCACTTTGGGGGGTGCCTTTTG
>CALBMZ010000231.1 GCA_937896225.1 uncultured Alcaligenaceae bacterium
AAAGATATTAGAGACTTGGCAGATCAACTGATTGGTTAGTTTAGAAGTGAAAAGCCCGTCACTTAGTATTGAAAGTTACCATGACTGAGGCAAGATACTCTTACCAATGCTCATGGCAAAATAATAACCTCAACCCATACAAGAACACTTATATATGCAAGCCACAACGATTGAATTGCTCTCTACTCTGGGTGTTACACAAATACCGAGTTGGTTTTTACTGATTCTGCCAAGTTTGCATGTGGTGTTAATTATTATTGCGGCAATTGTTTTACGTAGTTTCACTAAACGACTACTCATGACCCTTCATAAGCGTTTGTTAGCCAGAGCACCTGGCTTAGAAGAACGTAAACGCGTCAATACGCTTGACAGAATATTCGGTTACATCTTGTCAGTTGTGATTGTAGTGGTGACCGTCATGCTGGTGCTTTCTGAAATGGGCATTTCAATTGCCCCCTTGCTGGCAACGGCGGGTGTAGTCGGTATAGCCATAAGTTTTGGTGCGCAAAGCCTTGTTAAAGATTACTTTACTGGGTTTGTCATGCTAATGGAAAACCAAATTCGTCAAAGCGATGTGATCGATATTGCCAACAAGTCTGGAACCGTTGAAGAGGTGACTCTACGTTATGTCAGACTTCGAGATGGCGACGGGGCGGTTCACTTTGTACCCAACAGCGCAATTTCCACGGTTACCAATCATAGCCGTGATTTTGCCTACTCAGTTGTGGAAATTGGTGTTGCCTATAACGTCAATCTGGGTCATGCATACGAAGTTGTGAAACAGGTGGGGACACAACTTCGTATGCACCCTGAATATAAACCAAAAATTATTGACGATATTGAGATATTGGGTGTAAACCAGTTGGGTGACTCATCCATCACCCTACGTTTACGTATGAAAGTTCAACCTTCAGAACAATGGGGCATACGTCGCGCCTTGTTAGCCGCGCTGAAAGAAGCTTTTGAAGCCAATGGCATTGAAATTCCCTACCCTCAACGAGTTGTTCATACAGTCAAAGAAAACTGATTCATCTACAAACATACCCACGATACACAATCATTTCATGACGCGCCTTATTCAAAGCTAGCCTTGACTAGCCAAAAAGCCTAACTAGACTTAAAGTAGTGAAATAACAGCCTTACCGGAGCGACTCAATGAACGCCATCACCGAAAATATCGGCCTATTTCAAGAAGTCGATATGGCCAATTTCTGGATGCCTTTTACGGCCAACAAACAATTCAAAGCAGCCCCGCGTTTGCTTAAAAGTGCGAAAGGCATGTATTTCACAACGGTTGATGGGCAAAAAATTCTCGATGCCAGTGCTGGCCTTTGGTGCGTAAATGCCGGTCATTGTCGTGAGGAAATTACCGAAGCAGTTCATCAACAAATGATGCAACTCGACTACGCACCAACCTTTCAAATGGCTCACCCCATTGCTTTTGAAGCGGCCCAAGTCATCGCCAATTTGATGCCTAAGGGGCTTGATCGTGTCTTCTTCGCCAACTCAGGTTCAGAAGCTGTCGACACCTCTCTGAAAATTGCACTGGCTTATCACCGTGCCCGAGGCGAAGGTCAGCGCACTCGACTTATTGGTCGCGAACGTGGCTACAGCGGCGTCGGGTTTGGTGGCATTTCAGTCGGCGGCATTTTGGCCAACCGCAAGGCCTTTTCAGGTGCGTTAATACCGGGTGTTGATCACATTTCACACACGCATAACCTGACTGAGATGGCTTTCAGCCAAGGGCAACCCACTTGGGGTGCTCACCTGGCAGACGATCTCGAACGCTTATGTGTGTTACACGACCCGTCCACCATAGCTGCCGTTATTGTTGAACCCGTTGCTGGGTCAACGGGTGTGCTGGTACCCCCTGATGGTTATTTACAGCGCTTGCGTGACATTTGTACCAAACATGGCATTTTGCTAATTTTTGATGAAGTCATTACAGCTTTTGGTCGTTTGGGTAAAGCCACTGCCAGTGAGTTATTCGGTATCACCCCAGACATCATCACCATGGCCAAAGCCATCAATAATGCGGCTATTCCTATGTCAGCTGTTGCGGTTAACCGCAATATTCATGACAGCATTGTTCAGGCAGGCCCCGCTGCAGGTATTGAGTTTTTTCATGGTTATACCTACTCGGCACACCCTGCTGCCGCTGCGGCTTGCTTGGCAACCCAAACAATTTATCGTACAGAAAAACTGTTCGATCGTTCTGCTAGCCTCGCGCCTAAGTTTGAACAAGCCATTCATGCCCTGCGTGGTGAACCCTTCGTTAAAGATATTCGAAACATTGGTTTGATGGGTGCTGTGGAACTAGACTCACGTGATGGTGCACCCGGCACTAGGGCTTACGACGTATTCCTCAAGTGTATGGAAAAAGGCGTGCTCACGCGATTCACAGGCGACATATTGGCTTTTTCACCCCCACTGATTATTAATGAAGGTCAAATCGAAGAAATTTTTGCAACGGTCAAGAAGGCTTTACACGAAGTGGGTTAAGTGAAAACGTTAACACTAAAGACTCTGAACATTAAGCAAGAAAGCAAATCAACACTGAACAATACCCAAGGTAAAGTCAAAATGAACCCCAATACAGGCCTCGAATTACGCTCACTTATTAAGTCTAACGGTGAGCTAGAGATTTCTTTAATTGATATCGTTGTTGCTGAACCTCATTTAAATGAGGTTGTTGTGCGCATAGAGGCAACACCCTTAAACCCATCAGATATTGGGTTACTGTTCGGTGCGGCTGATATCAACACATTTAAAGTAGCCGGTAAACCTGAGCGCCCTGTTTTGACTGGAAATGTACCCACACCAGCCCTTCCTGCCATGTCTGGACGTATGGGCCAATCGTTACAAATCGGCAATGAAGCCGCAGGCCTGGTTGTAAAAGCAGGTGATTCAGCGCAAGCGCAAAAACTTCTCGGCAAAATGGTGGCTATTTCTGGTGGGGCCATGTATGCGCAATACCGCACGATAGGGGCTGATCAATGCATGGCTCTGGCTGACGGCACCTCTGCCGCCCAAGGTGCATCAGCGTACATCAACCCCCTCACAGCTTTGGGCATGGTTCACACCATGCGTCAAGAAGGCCATACTGCACTTGTTCATACCGTTGGTGCTTCAAATTTAGGCCAGATGCTCAACCGTATTTGTCTTCAAGACGGCATCGGCTTAGTTAACATTGTGCGCAAACAAGAACATGTCGATCTTTTACGCTCACAAGGTGCCTTGTATGTATGCAATGCCAGTAATCATAATTTTATTGATGAACTCACCGCTGCAATCGATGAGACGGGTGCCACACTGGCATTTGATGCCATTGGTGGTGGCAAACTGGCTGGGCAAATACTGCAATGCATGGAAAAAGTGCTTGCTAAAAAAACCAAAGAGTACAGTCGTTATGGCTCTGGCATTCACAAGCAAGTCTATATTTATGGCGGTCTAGACGGCAACCCCATTGAGTTACCTCGAAATATTGGCATGGCTTGGGGCGTTGGGGGTTGGTTGGTATTCCCGTTTCTTAAAACAATTGACCCTGCTGATTTACAAAAAATGTACGCTCGTATTTCAAATGAATTAACAAGTACCTTTGCCAGTCATTACACCGAGGAAGTTTCCTTAGCGCAAGCACTTAGCCTTGATGCCATTAAACGTTATAAGCAACATACAACCAATTGTAAATTTCTAATTACACCTCACGGGGTATAACTGAAAAAAAGGGAATGCCGAAGATCTAACCGTTATTAAGATACACAAGCAGTTTTTAATGTTGTCTGTCTTGAAGATATCGTTGGTTCAGAGTTCGCCTACTGATTTTGAGGATAAGCGGTCCATTGGCTACAGATCAAAGCGACTGAGAAGCCTGTAGTTAATGAACCGCTTACAGCAGTTCGTTGGGTTCCTAACCCAACGAACTGCTGGGCGGCAAAATTGGACAGCGACTTTCGGCCTAGATCAGGTGATAACAATAGCAGATCATCCTATTAATCGCATTGACGAGCTATTGCCCTGGAACGTCACACTGTAAAGCTAGTCACCATAACGTCCAGTGATTCGGCGGCTTCAAGTTAAATCAGGGTAACTTAATTAACAGAAGCAGTAACGACGGTATTGACCGGACGCTTACCCTGATTCGGGGCAACTGTTGAAAATGAAAACGACACAAAAAACCAGACTCTGCCGAGGACAACTGCTAACTTATTTCAAAAAACTACATGACATGTAGTCTGACATAAGAGGCTATTTAGCTTGAGTAAACTACCTAACGTCGATCAATAGCTTACTTTAATTGAGGCTGTAAATTTATTTGTCCATTTTCCCCCTAGTATAAGGGGGTATCGATATGAATTTTAAGAGTATCGTAAGGAGTGAGTATTAATAAATTTCACTTCTTTCTGATGCTCCTTATCTACAATACCAATTCTGTGATTCGCAAATATGTTCAACCCACCAGTAATCTCATCCACAGAAAATTACTTATCGGGTGCTTATCTTGCAACTCGATTTAATCTAACCAAACAAGAATATTTTGTTTTGAGTTATTTAAATGAAGGATTGTCAGTGAAGGCAGTTGCGGAAAAGCTTGATCTATCTTTGCATACTGTTAACGGACACATGAAGTCCATCTACTTTAAGTTGAATGTAAAGTCCCGCGGACAGGCTCAGCACAAATTCAATGAATACAAAACGGTAGTTGCGAATGATGAAAAATCTGATCGCGCCGCTGAGCTGGTTATTGCTAACGACGTCAAAGCGAATCGTGCTGCCGAGCTGGTCATTGCTAACGACGAAAAAGCGAATCGTGCTGCCGAGCTGGTCATTGCTAACGACGAAAAAGCGGATCGTGCTGCCGAGCTGGTCATTGCTAACGA
>CALBMZ010000232.1 GCA_937896225.1 uncultured Alcaligenaceae bacterium
CGCCACCGCGCCGCGGGCGCGCGCCTTGCCCGATGCACCGCCTCATGCACACCAATGGCTGCACCCATACCTGAACTCATGACGGCTACTATAAATATTTGAAATGCATTGGGTACGATTAACAAAGATTGTTCCATGCGACCTTGCGCACGATATTGCAAGAAGGTCACCCAGGCATCAGAGCATGAAGAAATGCTACCGGCCAGCATTGCCAGAAAAAGTGCAAGTAAAGCCTCCGTTTCAGGAACCAACATACCCAAGGCATCTGTAGAGATGAGAATAGCGATCATTACAATCATAATGACATAAGAGGGTACAGCACGCAAGATACCAATAAAAAAATTCATGGCCTGCGCACCTAGACGATTGGGTGCAAGCCGAACGGCCGCTGTGACGAAGCCTAAGCACAACCCAGCCATCAAGGTCAACAAGCCAATACTGAGATTCACAGTCAATGCATTCAAAAAGCCTAAAAGGTTATCAAGCATGGGTTTCTCCAGATGCTGACATGTTTAACTTATTAACTACCCGAGCGCTCAAAACCACAACTAGCTGTACAACCAAAAGGTAAAAAAGTGTCATGATGCCAAGCGTCACTGCACGTCCACCAGAGAAAGCGGTGAGGTCGATGAGCACTGAGAGTAGTTCAGGGGCACCAATAAAAGCAGCAATAGGGCTGGCCTTAGTTGCATTAATAACGCTCGCTCTAAACGGTGTCGCAGACACTCGAGCAATGTTTGATAAAGAACTGCCCATGGCAAATGTCTTGCTGCTTTGAACCAAGCTGTCGCCAGCCATTGCCCCATTATTCAAGCCGATCGCCAAAACAGCTGTGAGGACTGATATCACCTCGGTATAAACCCATATACCTGACATGACG
Source organism: uncultured Alcaligenaceae bacterium (assembly GCA_937896225.1). Classification (GTDB taxonomy): domain Bacteria; phylum Pseudomonadota; class Gammaproteobacteria; order Burkholderiales; family Burkholderiaceae_B; genus Algicoccus. Next base: position 881 of record CALBMZ010000232.1, read on the forward strand.
AGATAGAACAAGACCAGCAACAGAATCATAGGAGAATTCATAATGATCAAGCGGATGATGTGGCTTGTCAGGCGCAAAACCGACCAACGTGACTTTGAGAAGAAATAAAATGTCAACCCGAAAAAAACAGTCGCGACGATCACACCAATGGCCAGCAATAGCGAAATGACCGAGCCCCGTACTAAAACGCGCAGACCCTCTTTACCTGACAACATAGGTAGGGTTAGGTCGATATCAAAAGAATTTTTAACCCAACGTTCTAAGCCTTTTGCTAGGGGTGCGAGAATGCTCGAGGTATCAGCATGCGAGGGCGCATCGATTAGACAGGTTGGTGAGAGCTCGCCACCCAACAAATAACATGATGTGTGTGACCATATCATGCGTTGATCACTTATAAAAGGTACCATAACACCATGCTGTATTGCGAATTTTTCGAGTAACCCCGTGACAAGGGCTTCAGCCGAAATCAATGCAACGGCCTTACCAAGTGTCACCTCACGATCACCTAACCGAATCGCCA
>CALBMZ010000233.1 GCA_937896225.1 uncultured Alcaligenaceae bacterium
TACTAGCTGGCATGACACTTATGACGTCGATCAACGTTTTTTTCAGATATGTACTCGAATCAAGCATCGATTGGTCTTTTGAATTAACCACATTTATGTTTGCGTGGATGATTTTTTTAGGCGCTGCCTGGGGCATTCGTTCGGGTGCTCACATTGGTGTTGACGTGTTTGTAAAAAAGTTTCCACTAGAACGTCAACGTTTTTTTGCAATTATCGCAACGCTACTCTGCATGCTTTATGCCGCCATTGTTTGTTATGGTGCCACAGTTTACGTTCATAAAATAATGGATATTGGCCTGCTGTCACAAGACATTGGCTGGCTTCCACAATGGATACCTCGCGCTATCATGCCGTTTAGTTTTGCCCTGATTTTCATTCGCTTTTCGCAAGTTTTGGTCAGGCTTATTCAAAGAAAACAATACAACATAGAATTAGTTGACGAGGCACAAGAAGCCATCAACGCTTTTGCACCGTCTTCACCACTCGCAACGGGAAATCAAAAATGAGTACATTTTCCCTTTTCTTACTTTTATTCGGCTTTATGTTTTTAGGTATGCCAATAGCTATAGCGCTCGGTTTATCAAGCATCTTAACCATTATCTTTTTTGGTAGCGACTCACTAGCTTCATTGGCATTAAAGTTATTTGAAACCTCAGAGCATTACACATTAATAGCTATACCCTTCTTTATTTTAGGTGGGGCCATGATGTCAACAGGCGGGGTGGCTAAACGCTTGATTCGGTTTGCAGTGTCTTGTGTCGGTCATATTCGCGGTGGGTTAGCCATTGCAGCGGTGCTGGCCTGTACCTTTTTTGCTGCCGTATCAGGTTCTTCGCCCGCAACAGTAGTGGCTATTGGTTCGATTATGATTGCAGGCATGGTGAAGGCCGGCTACACCCAAAACTTTGCGGCAGGTGTGCTGTGTAATGCAGGCACCTTAGGCATTTTGATGCCACCTTCGATTGTAATGGTGGTTTATGCCTCAGTCACTGAGGTGTCAGTGGGTCGTATGTTTATTGCTGGTGTTATACCCGCTGCTGTTTTAGCCCTCGCTCTAATGGTTGCAATCTATATTGCTGCACGTATAAAAAAATTACCTGCATTACCTTTTGCCACTTGGAAAGAAATATTAGTTTCTGGCCGTGATGCCATTTGGGGGTTTTTATTACTAGTCATCATCATGGGGGGGATTTACGGTGGAATTTTTACCCCGACTGAAGCGGCTGCCGTAGCGGCCGTCTACGCCGTGTTGATTTCAATTTTTGTATATCGTGACATTAGTATTAAACAATTACCCAAAGTTTTTGTTGATGCATCAAAAACGACTGTCATGCTGATGTTCATTATTGCGAACGCCATGTTGTTTGCACACGTTTTAACGACTGAACGCATTCCACAAATCATTGCCGAGCAAATCGTTGCATTCGGAATGGAGCCTTGGATGTTCTTAGTTGTGGTCAATATTATCTTGTTGGTTGCGGGTAATTTTATGGAACCCACAGCCATCATTTTAATTTTGGCTCCGATTTTCTTTCCTATTGCTGTTAAATTAGGTATTGATCCGATTCACTTGGGCATCATTATGGTGGTGAACATGGAAATAGGTATGATCACACCACCCGTTGGGCTTAACTTGTTTGTGACCTCTGGCATTACAGGTATGCCAATTATGAACGTGGTTAAAGCCGCACTACCTTGGTTGATGGTATTGTTAGGTTTCTTAATGGTCATCACTTATGTACCCGAAATCACCTTATTCTTACCTGATACGATTATGGGTAAAGCGACATCGTAAAAAGATGAAGAGCAATTAATAAAAGCTGTGTTTCACTCTAGTGTAAAAAAAGGGGGTTTACTGATTTCGGTAAACCCCCTTTAATTTTCAGTGAAATATTTTCAGTGAAAGACTTTTAGCGAATGATTTCCAGTGAGTTGTTTAGTCTAAAGAACTTCACGTTCATTAAAAATTTTGCCTGAATGCTTTACTTTTTCTTTTAACTTTTTCTTTTAACTTGTTTTTTTAATCCGTCTTTTTAATTTGTCTTTTTTTCTGACAAACCCCGAGGCAACGGGAACGATGCAAATTGGTGGGCCAGCATACTGTTTGACGATGCCGTTATTTCCCTTGGTGCCTGCGGTTTTGTGTTCACGACGACAACTTCTCGTATCGTAATGGCCAGTGCGCACGAACATGGGGGCAACGGTTCGCTTTCTTTTATCAGCACCATGCTTAAACATGATTCAGCCTAGGCACCTCTTTTACATAAAACTAGTTAAAACCAAAGGGCCAACATTTAAGCGTTTGCAATTGTGCAATCAATTGTTGCCCAGCACTTTCTAGTGTTGAATCATTGTGCACTTCCATTAACTGACAGCCATTCGGCACAATCAATTCAATCTGCCTATTCAGCCGAGCGTTGATTTCCTCAACAGACTCCCGACCTCTTAAATGTATACGCTCTCTAAGCACAGATGGTTTAGCTTTAATGTGTAAAAAAGTCAGCCCAGGATAAAGACTGGCAGCAATAGGCATGTAAAGACGAGAACCGTTCACAAATATGACATGCGTTAAATTATTCAACAGGCTTAACTCAGATTGACGTATTCCATATCGGTGAGTGTTTGCATCCCATTGCATTGCAAAAACACCTTTAGCCAACAAACTTTCAAATTCATCGCTTTCTACACCTTCATGAAGATCTGAACTCTCTTTATCCGTCTTAAGGCGGTTTATCGTTCTTTTAGCCCAATGCACAGGGGCGGACCGTGGCGTTTGTTCACGCAACCAATTGAGTAGGCTGTCTTTTCCAGCACCAGAAGGGCCAACAACATAAATCAAACGTTCGCTCATGCTGCTAACTCAACCACTTCTATCAACCTAAAATCAGCACCCCGTTCGGGCTCTATAAATAAAGCCAGCTGATCAAAGCGGCAGACGCCAAGGTTTTCAAAATGCGTTTGTGCAGCGTGATGCCAAGTAGCAATCACCTCATCAGACAAGCCCTCTAGCTTGCCTGTGAGCGACATATGAAACTGAAATGCCTCAAGCACATACGGATAACCCCAGGCCATGAGCAATTGGTCTTGCATTGGAGTGAGAGGGGCTTGCCGACGACGTTCTAAATCGGCATTGTCTAATGGTGCTGCCAAATGGTGTAAGGACGTCACGCAACTGGCGGCTGTGCGGTTAATATTTGATAGGTCTCCTTCAGGTCGCAAAGATAAATAACCGTCTTGTTGACTAACCTGAAGTGCGGGCAAATCAAAAGCAGGTAAAGTTTTTGCTAAGGCATGAAGCGCAGACACAACTGACGTTAAAGTTTCCCCAGGCAATATTTTGAACGGCGCTTTAAGTGTGGCATGCCAACCATAGCGCCGAGGGTCTGAGGTTAAGGCCCATTGATCAGCCTGAGAAATGCTGGCTAAAGTCGGCTGTGTCGCAGGTTGACTTGTCAACGCACAACGACCCAACCAATGACAGCCTGCTTGCCACCAAACGCTTTGGATGTTGGGCACAAAAAAAACAGCACATCGATACGGTGTAGTTAAGTTATTCACTTCAATATTCATTATGGTTCGCCATTAAAGTCATCAGATCACCCGTAAAAAACTAAAATTTTTGTCGACTAACCATTTTATGAACGCCTACATTCTCAAGAGTAAAAACGGCCATAGCAAATTATTTTCCGTCATATCGAAGCTGAATTGCAACACTATTAGTCTTTAACCACAGCCAAGAAACGTTCGTCATAAAAGTTACACATAGAGTCATTAAGATCTATTCAATAGCTCGTTTCATACAAAATTAGCTCGTTTAATACAACAGTACTAGGTTGCCATAGAAATGTTTCACCCATTTGACAAGAATACACAAACGACTAACCCGCGTCAGGCATGGATGGCTTTATTATCGAGAGCACCTCAACACATGCTAGACCACGCGCTGAGGCACCACATAGGCTTTAAACCCCATTGGCTGCGACGTCCTGAAACAGGCTTAATGATGGTGCAAGGTCGGGTTGGTGGATCGGGTGAGCGCTTTAACCTCGGCGAAGTCACTGTGACACGCTGTGCACTTCACGTGAGTGATGCCGCGATCGATAAGCCTGTGGGCGTCTCGTATGTTCTGGGTCGCAATCATCACCAGGCTCAACTCGCGGCTATGGCCGATGCGCTGCTGCAAGACCCCGAGCACTATGAAATGTTTGATGAAGAACTACTCAAGCCGCTGCGCCAACACTTACAAGCCGTTCAAGCGGCTCGTTATGAACGTGCACAAACGACAAAAGTTGACTTTATGACCGTGGCACGGGAAACCACTCGTGATGATGAGGAAGATGAGGCATGACAGAGCATGAACTGCAACATATCGCCGCTGGCTTTACCCATGAAGCCTTTGGAAGCCAAGCTGTATTTCGCACAGTGATGGATGCCCTGTCGCATCCTGGCCGTCCGTTGGTGGTGCCTATTCAGTGTGAATTGCCTCATAAAGGCCAGCCTGCAGCTGCAGTGATATTGTTAAGCCTCCTCGATGCTGACACCCGCTTATGGTTGTCACCCACATTAGTGAGCAGTGATGCTGAGCAATGGTTGCGCTTTCACACAGGTTGCATCATCGTTAAAGATATCAGTGAAGCGCATTTCGTATGGGTGGCTTTGGGTGACAATCTGCCAGCTCTTTCCAGTTTGCGTCCGGGCAGTGATGCTTATCCAGATCAATCTGCTACTTGCATCATTGAAACCCTGACCTTGCAGGCAGACATCGCGGGCTGGATCCTTAATGGGCCTGGCATACCAAAACAGCGACTCTTACAAGTAACGGGTTTAGCGCCTCACTTTACTCACGCATGGCAAAACAATCACGCCAGCTTTCCTCGCGGCGTAGACGTTTTGCTCACCACACCCACTCACTTGGTAGGCCTGCCTCGCACAACCCACCTCGAAAACTCACCGGAGGCATAAAAATGTATGTGGCCGTCAAAGGCGGGGAAACCGCCATACTCAACACTTACAAAATGCTCGCTGAGCAGCGCCGCGGCAACACAGACTATCTTGAACTCAGTGTCGAGCAAATTTGCCAGCAACTCAAACTTTCTGTAGACCGCGTCATGACAGAGGGATCAGTATATGACCCTGAACTCGCAGCGCTCGCTATTAAACAAGCTAGTGGTGACTTGATCGAGGCCATTTTTTTACTTCGTGCTTACCGCAGCACTTTGCCTCGCATAGGCAACACCTGCGCACTTGACACCGCACGTATGCAACTCGACCGACGCATCTCTGCCACGTTCAAAGATCTACCTGGTGGTCAAGTTTTAGGGCCTACCTATGACTACACACAACGCCTACTTGACTTCACGCTCTTAGCTAACAGTCAATCTGAGCGCACTGAGTCATCGCCTAAGACGTCAGCGCCAAGCATGCCGCCAGAGCAGGTGCCTCGAGTAGTGGACTTACTTAACCAAGAGGGGTTGATTGAGACTTTTACTTGCCCAGCACACGACCCAGACCCGATAGATCTGACCCGTGAGCCCCTACGTTTTCCAGCTGATCGTGCGACACGATTACAAAATCTTGCACGTGGGGACGAAGGTTTCTTGCTCGCAATGGCCTACTCCACACAACGCGGTTATTCGCACACACACCCTTTCGTTGGTGAGGTTCGCTTGGGTCAAGTTGCAATCGAAATTGAACCGGAAGAGCTTGGCTTTGCTATATCGATTGGCGATATCGACATCACAGAATGCGAAATGGTTAACCAGTTTGCTGGCAGCAAAACCGAACCGCCGCAATTTACTCGTGGCTACGGCCTCGCTTTTGGTCACAGTGAACGCAAAGCCATGGCCATGAGTTTGGTCGACCGCGCCCTTCGTGCTGATGAGTTAGGAGAAGCCATTGAGTCACCTGCCCAAATGCAAGAGTTCGTGCTCTCGCATAGCGATAGTTTGGAGGCCTCTGGGTTTGTACAGCACTTAAAGCTACCCCATTACGTTGATTTTCAATCTGAATTAGAGTTGGTTCGTAAAATGCGCGAAAACAATCCTGCTGAACATGCTCATTCTCAGGGGCCAACATGAGTGCCTCTTATGAAACCGCACCAGAAGTGAACTTTGCTTATTTAGACGAGCGCACCAAACGCATGATTCGTCGATCTATTCTGAAAGCCATTGCTATACCGGGCTACCAAGTGCCTTTTGGCTCACGTGAAATGCCTCTGCCTTATGGTTGGGGCACAGGTGGCATTCAAGTTACCGCCTCAGTTATTGGGCCAGAAGATATGCTAAAGGTGATTGATCAAGGTTCAGACGACACGGTTAATGCAGTCAATATTCGTCGCTTTTTTGAACGCACCGCAGGTGTCAACACAACGACACGCACACACGAAGCCACACTGATTCAAACGCGTCACCGTATACCTGAAAAGCCTTTAGTAGAAGGTCAAATCATTGTTTACCAAGTACCTGTTCCTGAACCCATGCAGCGCTTGGAACCACGCGAAGCCGAAACACGTACGTTGCACGGTTTGGCTGAATATGGCTTGATGCACGTCAAACTTTATGAAGATATTGCGCGTTATGGCCATATTGCCACGACCTATGACTACCCCGTTATGGTTAATCATCGCTACATTATGTCGCCTTCACCTAATCCAAAATTTGACAATCCAAAGATGCACATGAACCCTGCTTTGCAATTGTTTGGTGCAGGTCGCGAGAAACGTATATACGCAGTACCTCCCTACACCTCAGTAGAAAGTTTAGCCTTCGAAGACCATCCTTTTGAGATACAAAAATGGCCTGTCGCTTGCACACAATGTGGTGCGACAGACTCTTTTTTAGATGAAATCATCACTGATGATTCAGGTAGCCGAATGCACGTTTGCTCTGACTCAGATTACTGCCAAACTCGGCAAGATGAACAATCTTCGGTGGCAACATGAGTCAAAGCGACCAATCGCTGCCCCTGCTGAGGGTGCAAAGTCTCGTAAAAAGCTATGGTGATCGCGTTGCCATTCACGAAGCCAGTTTTGATTTATGGCCCGGCGAAGTGATGGCCGTCGTAGGTGAATCAGGCTCGGGTAAATCGTCTCTGCTCAACGTGATTGCCGCCCGCACCCAACCTGATGCGGGGCAAGTCGAGTATTTAAATCATAATGGTCAGCTAGAAAATATTTACACGATGACCCAGGCACAACAACGTCTGTTGAGTCGCACTGAATGGGGGTTTGTGCATCAAAACGCAGCTGATGGCTTACGCATGGATGTGTCTGCTGGCGCGAATGTTTGTGAGCGGCTGATGGGTTTGGGCGAACGCCACTATGGTCGCTTACGCCAGACCGCTGAGCATTGGTTGCATCGTGTCGAAATAGATATCAGCCGCATGGACGACACACCACGCACCTTTTCTGGTGGCATGCGTCAGCGACTTCAAATTGCGCGTAACTTAGTCACCCAGCCACGTTTGGTTTTTATGGACGAACCCACCTCTGGGTTAGACGTGTCGGTGCAAGCACGTGTGCTAGATTTATTACGACAACTGACGCGAAAAATGCAACTAGCTGTGGTGATCGTCACGCACGATTTAGCTGTGGCGCGTTTGTTGGCGGACCGAATGATGGTTATGCAACATGGTCGAATCGTTGAGTCAGGCCTGACCGACCAAGTTTTAGACGACCCCCAACACCCCTACACTCAACTGTTAGTGTCTTCAGTCTTGCAACCTTGAACCGTTTAAGAGAGTACACATGCTGCAAATGAAACAGGTGTCCAAGCGATTCACGCTTCATCACCAACACGGCACTGAGCTCAATGTGCTTCAAAACGTCACGTTGACGCTTTCAGCTGGCGAATGCCTTGTACTGGATGGGCCATCGGGCATGGGGAAAAGTACATTACTGAAACTCGCCTATGCGAATTACAGCGCGACCAGCGGTCTCATTGAGGTGAGTCAGGCAAATAATCAGTTGCTTGAACTCACACGAGCCACGCCACGGGAACTGATTCAGATGAGGCGCGAAACCATGGGCTACGTCAGTCAATTTTTGCGGGTGATTCCTCGTGTTTCGGCCTTGGATGTTGTTGCTGAACCCTTGATCGAAGAGGTAACAGATCAACTACACGCAATCGATGATGCGCGTGAGAAAGCCCGTACATGGTTGACGCGTTTACGCATTCCAGAGCGTCTATGGGGCTTACCCCCAGCCACCTTCTCTGGCGGTGAACAGCAGCGTATCAACATTGCACGTAACCTCATCAAACCACGCCCTATTTTGTTACTTGATGAACCCACCGCATCACTCGATGCCGCCAACACGAAAACGGTGATTGACATCATTCAAGAAGCCGTCTCACGCGGTGCGGCTGTGATGGGTATTTTTCATGATACCCAAGTAGGGCAAGCCGTTGCAACACGCCACATCGATGTGGCGCAATTCAGATTCGCTGCCAAGGATGCTGCATGAACTCAACTGTATTTAAAAACGCCCAACTCGTCTTACCAAACGAAGTCGTGATGGGTAGTGTCTCGGTTTCTAATGGCTTAATTACCTCAATCGACCAAGGCCCGGCTTCACATGCAGAGGGATATAACCTAAACGGTGACTATCTCATGCCGGGTTTTGTAGAAATGCATACCGACAACTTTGAACGTCATCTGATGCCACGTCCAAAAGTGCAATGGGCAGAAATGCCAGCGCTGTTGGCTCATGATGCTGAGGTAGCCGCAGCCGGCATCACAACTGTATTTGATGCCCTAGGTGTGGGGGATGCAGACCCTGATAGCCTTCGCAGTACAGCCTGGAATCTGGTGCTTGAAACCCTTGATATTTGTGCGCGCGAAGACATTCTTCGTGCCGATCACCACCTGCATGTTCGTTGCGAATTACCTGCACCGAATACGATTGATTTGTTTGCCCCCTTTCATGATCACCCCCGTTTGTCACTTATTTCGTTGATGGACCATACACCTGGTCAGCGTCAATGGGAAAATATCGAAGTAGCCCGTGTGTACTACATTGGTAAAAAGGGTTGGTCAAACGAAAAGTTTGACCAACAATTGCAACGTGCCAACGAGTTACAGGCACGTTATGTAGAGCCACACCGCGCCTACTTCGTAAATTATTGTCAAACACACCGTATTGCGCTGGCCAGCCATGACGATACAACCCCTGCACATGTCATACAGGCCCACACTGAGGGCGCAACCATGTCAGAATTTCCAACAACTTTACTCGCAGCACGCACCGCACACGAACTCGGTTTACTGAATGTGATGGGTGGGCCCAATGTCGTGCGCGGCGGTTCGCATTCAGGAAATGTGGCAGCTGCTGAGCTAGCCAGTCATGGTCTGCTTGATATTTTGTCTTCTGACTATGTACCCGGCAGTTTACTCAGCGCCGCGATGCGATTAGTTGACGACGGCATTTTGACCTTGCCACAGGCTATTAAAACCGTCACCTATAACCCTGCTCAAGCCACGGGCCTCAAAGACCGCGGTCATATCGCCGTTGGGTTACGCGCTGATCTCATTCAAGTGTGCGTGGTCAACATACCACAAGGCAAAAAACAGGCTGTCGTGCGGGCTGTATGGCGAGAGGGCAAAAGAGTTTTGTAGTGTCTTGAAAGTGTCAAAAAAATGTCAAAGGCCTGTCATATTTGGTCTGCATACTTCAGTGTATTGAACACTTTAAAAGCATGCTTTCATGGCACTTAACATTACAAAACTCAACAAACATTTTGCAAATGGCAAACAGGCCTTATGTGACATTAATATTCACATTGATGACGGCGAAATGGTAGCACTCATTGGTGCCTCTGGGTCTGGCAAGTCAACCTTGCTTCGCATGGTGGCAGGGCTGCTAGAAGCAGATAAAGACTCAGGCTCTTTAATTGAAGTGAATGGTCTATGTGTGCAACGCAGTGGTCGTATCTCAAGCGATGTCAGAGGCATTCGGTCACAAGTAGGCTTTGTATTTCAACAATTCAATCTGGTTGATCGTTTGCCCGTATTGATTAATGTATTGGTCGGTCGATTACACGATATGTCTTGGTTGCGTGGCGTATTGGGTTGGTTCAACACGCACGAGCGATCAAAGGCGCTGGAAGCCTTAGATCGTGTGGGCATAGTCGACTGCCATTCCCAACGCGCCTCTACCTTATCTGGTGGGCAACAACAACGGGCTGCGATTGCACGCACATTGGTACAAGGTGCGCAGTTAGTTTTAGCCGATGAACCGATTGCTTCGCTTGACCCAGAATCATCACGCAAGGTGATGGAAATTTTATCGACGATACAGCGTGAAGACAATCGCACAGTAGTGGTATCACTGCACCAAGTCGACATGGCTATTCGGTTTTGTCCTCGTATTATTGGGCTCAAACAAGGCAAGGTTGTTTTTGATGGGCCGTCTTCACAACTGACACCTGAATTGTTGCGTCAGCTTTACGGCATGCAAGCTGATGAATTTTTATCTGGTAGTGAATTACTCACTTCAAAACCCAAATACAACCCTACCCTAGCTTGGACAGGCTCGATATCCCAAGCCGCTTAATCTTTCCTTTTTTTTGTCAATCTTTTAAACCTAGTGGAGTTTGTAATATGTTAAAAAAATTAATCGCTACGATGGCTATTGGCCTAAGCGTCACGAGCGCTTTTGCTCAAGATATAAACTTTGGCATTATTTCGACTGAAGCGACGCAGAACCTAAAAGCTGACTGGCAGCCTCTGTTAGATGACATGCAAAAACAAACAGGTTTAAAAGTTAAAGCATTCTTCTCACCCGATTATGCTGGCATCATTGAAGGATTGCGCTTTAATAAAGTTCAAATTGCTTGGATGGGTAATAAGTCAGCAATGGAAGCAGTCGATCGCTCTAACGTTTCAGTGTTTGCCCAGATGGTTAATGCAGACGGCACTCAAGGTTACTACTCACATCTCATCGTTAATGTAAACAGCCCCTTGAACAATATTCAAGATATGTTCGCCAACGCTAAAAACCTCAGTTTTGGTAACGGTGATCCCAACTCAACATCGGGTTACTTAGTTCCTAGTTTTTACGTTTTTGCTCAAAACAATGTAAACCCTAAAACTGCCTTCAAGGTTGTTCGCAGCGCAAACCACGAAACCAACGCATTGGCAGTTGCCAACAAGCAAATTGACGTTGCTACAAACAATAGTGAAAATTTAGAAAAGCTTAAAGCACGTCAACCCGAAAAAGTTCGAGACATAAAAATTATCTGGACCTCACCTTTGATCCCTCTTGACCCGCTGGTCATGAGCAATAGCGTGCCAGCAGCCACACAAGAGAAGATCAAGACCTTTTTCTACAATTACGCCAAGACTGACCCACGTGAAAAAGAGATTGTCATGAAAATCTCTAAATTATCTGGTTTCAAGCCTTCGACTAACGATCAGCTCAAGCCTATTCGCCAATTAGCCTTGTTCTCACAACGCAACAAAATTGAAGCTGACACGACACTTTCTGCTGCTGAAAAGCAAAGCAAATTGGCTGCCATCGATCAGCAATTAGCTGCACTCAAGTAAAACTATTTGTTAATGAGTTGATCTGGTTTCTGATTGCAATTTCATGTGCAAGAAAAAACCAGACTTTTTAAAGTGACCGCTATGGCACCTATCGTTCATCCTCCCTTGCATGCTTTAGCTCACACAACGGGTCATAAACGCAGTTTGACTTGGTACTTAGGTTGGGGGCTTCTACTCATACTGTTGGCAGGCTCTTGGCAAGGTGCTGATATGCGGCCGCTTGACTTAGTAAGCGATTCCGGCAACATGGCTACTTATGTTGCCGATTTTTTTCCACCCAACTTTAGAGAATGGCGGCTCTATGTTGATGAGATGATCGTCACACTGCAAATTGCACTATGGGGCACAGCCTTGGCTGTCATCACCGCTGTACCTCTGGCCTTACTCGCCTCTTCAAACATCGTACCTTGGTGGGTCTATCAACCCATACGTCGTTTTATGGATGCGTGTCGTGCCATTAATGAAATGGTGTTTGCCATGTTGTTTGTTGTGGCCGTGGGTTTAGGCCCTTTTGCAGGTGTCTTGGCTTTATGGATTCATACCTCAGGCATTTTAGCCAAACTATTTTCTGAAGCAGTTGAAGCGATTGACCCACAACCCGTTGAAGGCATTCGTTCAACAGGTGCCTCTGCCATGCACGAAATTGTTTATGGCGTTATTCCACAAGTGATTCCGCTCTGGATTTCTTTCACCCTTTATCGCTTTGAATCGAATGTGCGTTCAGCTTCGGTTGTCGGCATGGTGGGTGCAGGAGGAATTGGTGTGGTGTTGTGGGAAATCATTCGGGGCTTTCAATACGCCGAAACATGCGCAGTGATGCTCATTATTATTGTTACTGTAAGCATTATTGACTTGATATCTGCTCGCATACGTAAACTTTTTGTCTGAGGAATTTATGTCGCTAACCCTTCAACAAGTCAACGACCTGCTATGTCGTCGCGGAACAGCCCAGTACGGACATGAGGCAATCAACCAACTCGAACACGCCCTGCAATGCGCAAATTTGGCAGAAATAGCTGGGGAAAGCGCTGAAACGATCGTGGCCTGTTTACTGCATGACTTGGGTCACTTGTTAGCGGCCGAAGGGGCAGAAAAAAACGATCATGACAATACTGAAGATGATTTGCACCAATTCATCGCGCTTCCGTTTTTGCGTCAATTATTTCCAGACTCGGTGTTAGAACCGATTCGCATGCATGTCGATGCTAAACGTTACTTATGTTTAATTGACACCAAGTATTGGCAAACTTTGTCAGATGCATCCAAACTCAGTCTAGTGCAACAGGGTGGTATTTTCAATGAAGTACAAGCGAAGACATTTATTGCTCAACCCTATGCTGAAGAAGCGGTACGTGTGAGGCGCTATGATGATTTGGCCAAAACACCAGGCAAGTATGTGCCAGCGCTTGAACACTACGAGATGCACTTAAAACAAGCTGCACTATAAAAAAACGTTCATCAAGACTCTCGCTCGGCGATTAACGTATCGTTTGACGTGTATGAAAGCCAGTAAGGTCTTGATTGGTGCGCCAAGGACATCGGTAGTCTGTTGTAAGGTTTGGTTTTGTCCAGTTATTTGACTAGGACAATAGTGGTTATACAGATATCGTTGCAGTGCAGAGAGCAGAGATCTAAACATATAAAAGGATTACTCTTTTAAAAAAACATGAACCCTCTTGCATAAAGGTTTTAAACACCCGCTGGTGAGGTAGTTGAACGCGTCATACATCTTCGCTTTAAGCAAGCGACTCAACAAATAGCTCACCAGCTAAGGTTTGCCACACATAATGTTTGCCACTAATATAATCAGTTTATCTCTTGTATTGCCTTACTTTTGAGAAGAAAGAGAAACTCACATCATGAATCTACCCCTTCACCAACTCACCATGACCGTGCTCATGACCCCTGACACAGCCAACTTCTCTGGCAACGTTCATGGTGGCAGTATTTTGAAACTACTCGACGAAGTGGCTTACGCTTGCGCTAGTCGCTATGCAAGACAATATGTCGTGACCTTAAACGTAGAAAATGTCACGTTTCGAGAACCCATTCACGTGGGTGAGTTAGTCTCTTTTCTAGCCAGCGTAAATTTAACGGGTCGAACCTCAATGGAAATTGGCATTAAAGTGGTCGCTGAAAATATTCGTACGCAAGCAACTCGACACGTCAATAGCTGTTTTTTTACGATGGTAGCCGTTGGTGACGACAAAAAACCAGTCTTGGTACCTGTGTTAATTCCCCAAACCGAAGAAGAAATTCGCCGTCACAAAGCCGCTCAAAAGCGACGCGCGCTCAGAGAAATGCCATAATTAAATTTAGAATAACTGTTTTTTCCCCGTTGAGTTGAACCTTAATGCTTAACAAGACCTTACTTTTAGGAACCCTCTTGCTAGCCGTTTCTTTCAATGCTCTGGTAAAAGAGTGGCAAGAGATACGTGTTGCCATAGCCCCTACTTAAAAACCTTTCACCTACAAAACAGAAGATGGCAAGACTACTGGTTTTGATGTTGATATTGCCCAAGCCCTATGACTTACGCATGGCCTTGGATAACGGTATAAAAACACTAAGAAGCAACGGCCAATGTCAAAAAATTAGCGACAAATACTTTCCTGGCACAGATATCTGGGGCAACTAGCCGC
>CALBMZ010000234.1 GCA_937896225.1 uncultured Alcaligenaceae bacterium
TTTTTACTTACTGTCAAATCGATTTAACACCCCTGTCATATATAAAATGTAAGCAATAACGCTCAAAACAGAGGTAACATCATTTTAATCATATGTTTAGAGTGTTTTATGCATCATCAAAGTGAAGATATATTAATTAACATTACACCCTTCGAAACTCGGGTTGCATTAATTTCTGAAGGTGAAGTACAAGAATTACAGGTTGAACGAACAATTCAACGCGGTAATGTGGGTGATGTACACCTTGGCAAGGTGGTTAGGGTGCTACCGGGTATGCAAAGTGCCTTTATTGAAATCGGCTTAGACAAAGCGGCATTTATTCATGTTGCTGATATGCGTGAAAACCGTCAAGCTCGAACGCTGGGCACATCCCCAACTGCAATTGAGCGATTGCTGTTCGAAGGCCAAGCCCTAATGGTGCAGGTTATTAAAGACCCAATTGGCACCAAAGGGGCGCGCCTGACTACGCAAATCAGCTTGGCTGGTAGATCGTTGGTTTATTTGCCACACGATACACACATTGGCGTTTCACAAAAAATTACGCCTGAAGAAGCCAGAGAGGCACTACGGTTGAGAGTTGGCGCTCTGATGCCGATAATGGCAGAAGGTGGTCTTATTGTTAGAACACAAGCTGAAGACGCATCAGATGAAACACTTAAAACTGATATTGAGTACTTAATGCGCCTGTGGGGAAAAATTCAATCTCTTGCCAAAACCTTACCTCCCCCCCATGTGTTGCACCAAGACCTGAGCTTATCGGAACGTGTCATGCGAGACATGGTCACCCCTCAAACAAAGCAAGTTTTGATTGATTCAAGAAGTGCGACAGAGCGCTTAAAAAAATGGGCCTCAACTTTTACCCCTGAAGTAACCGAAAGGCTGCACCACTATAGCGGTGAGAGACCCTTATTTGAACTCGCAAGCGTTGAAGATGAAATAAAAAAAGCCCTGGCGCGCCGTGTAGACCTAAAGTCAGGGGGTTATTTGGTTATTGACCAGACCGAAGCCCTCACATCAATCGACGTCAACACGGGTGGCTTTGTAGGCAGTCGAAATTTTCATGACACGATCTTTAAAACCAATCTTGAAGCTACACAAGCTATTGCCCGACAACTTAGGTTGCGTAACTTGGGTGGCATTATTGTGATTGATTTTATTGATATGGAAGACTCTGCCCACCAAGAGTCTGTACTCGCAGAGCTTGCCAAAGCGCTTAGTCTTGATAGAACCCGCACAACCATAAGCGATTTTAGCAAGCTTGGCTTAGTAGAGCTTACACGCAAACGCACACGAGAGGCTTTAGCTAGCCAACTTTGCGAAACTTGCCCAACCTGCGATAGTCGGGGTCAAATTTTGACCGCACGCAGTGTTTGCTACGAAATACTGCGCGAAGTGCTACGAGAAGCCAAGCAATTTAACCCACGTGAATTCCGTGTTTTGGCCTCACAAACGGTGGTTGACTTGTTTC
Organism: uncultured Alcaligenaceae bacterium; assembly: GCA_937896225.1. Classification (GTDB taxonomy): domain Bacteria; phylum Pseudomonadota; class Gammaproteobacteria; order Burkholderiales; family Burkholderiaceae_B; genus Algicoccus. Next base: position 1,469 of record CALBMZ010000234.1, read on the forward strand.
TTGAGGAAGAAAGTCAGAATTTAGCCATGCTTGGTGATTTTGTAGGTAAACCGATTACGCTTGAAGTCGCAAACCACTGCTCACAGGAACAATACGACATTGTTTTAATGTAAGTGCGAAGGCAATCGCGCAAAGGTAATCGGATAGTACTATCAATTAAATTGCATTTTATACAGCGCTGAATACGTACCATCGCGAGCAATGAGCGTTTGGTGGTTACCCATTTCGAGGATACGACCATGATCCATAACAATAATCATGTCGGCATTTTGTACCGTTGAAAGCCGGTGCGCAATAACGAGCGTGGTTCGCCCTTTCATCAGCGTTTCAAGCGATGCCTGTACCTGTCGCTCTGAATCATTATCCAGTGCTGAAGTGGCTTCATCAAGAATAAGTATGGGGGCATTTTTAATCAATGCCCGTGCAATGGCTAAGCGCTGACGCTGACCGCCCGACAAACGGGTGGCATTTTCGCCCACTTGAGTTTGCAAACCCTCAGGCAAGGCTTCAACAAAGCTTAATAAATTTGCGGCTTTTAAAGCATCTTTAATTTGCGACTCATTGACATCGTGCAATGCACCGTAGCCTACATTAACAGCGATAGAGGCATCAAATAAAACAACGTCTTGACTCACTAAAGATAAATTGGCGCGTAAATTGACTAACGAAACGTCTCTAATATCTTCACCATCAATGGTAACTGCACCAGCATTGGGCTCAACAAAACGAGCCAACATATTCGCCAAAGTCGTTTTACCGCTGCCCGATCGACCAACCAGTGCGACGACCCGACCCGGCATGAGCTCGAAAGAAACATCTTCAAGTGTGTCAATTTCAGCGTTGGAAAATCGATGGGAAACGTGTTGAAACCTGACATGCCCCCTTACAGGTGCAACAAAGTTATGACCTTTGTTCTGATCTTCACCAGGCTGATCAATTAAGGTAAATACGCTTTCAGCAGACGCCAACATACGTTGCATACCGGCCACAACGTTGGTGAGCCTTTTAATCGGGTCGAAAATTTGCGCTAATGCAGCCATAAATGCGGCAAAACTTCCAACCGTTAGTACGCCTGTATTTGCTTCTTTTAAAGCAACCGCAATCGCCAAAGCCACAGCAATCGCAATAATAATTTGTGCAATAGGGCGTAGTGCCGAATCAGCGATTGCCGTGCGCATTTGATGCCGCCGCAAACTTGCATTAACCGTTTTAAAACGGTCGCGCTCAAATTTGTATCCGTCAAATAGCTTGATAACACGCTGTGCATTAATGCCCTCAGAAACCACATGCGTGAGCTCTGCATTGGTACCAATGGTTTCGCGGTTGATTCGCCTCAGGCGTTTCATAAAAATACGCGTCACAAAAATTGAAGTTGGCATAATCACCACAATAATCAACGCAAGTTGCCAAGACATGTAAAACAATACGCCTAACAAAGCTATGACAACCAACGACTCTCTGACTAAAACAGTCATCACGCTGGTCGCGGTGCTGGTGATATTGCCTGCGTCGACTGTAAAACGATTCAGCAGACGACCACTATCGCCCTTTTTAAACTCGCTGTCTGGCAAAGATAGTAACTTTTCAAACATGTCACTACGTAAACCTAACAACATGTTGTTTGCAACCCAAGCCAATAGATAATCACTAAAGAAAGAGCAAATGCCTCTTAAGGTAATAAGCGTCACAATTGCTAATGGAATTTGCCATACATAGTCGGGTTTTGCACCGTCGAGACCTTCATCAAGTAGCGGTTTCATGGCCACAGCAAGAGTCGGTTGTGTCGCCGCAGCAAGCGCCATAAAGAAAATGGCTAGACCAAGCGCCTTCCAGTACTGACCGACACGCTCGTAAATGCGATGCCATATTCGATTTTGAAATGGGTTGGGCGCGCCAGATGTTGTGGTTTTATTGCTCACAGAATACCTTGGTTTAAATTGTCACCAAAACCGAATTGTACCGTTGAGGACTGCACTACCGTGAACCAAGGCATTTCCCTCATCAATTGATAGGTGTTGACTTGTCGATTCAGGGCAACCTAGCGTATTCTTTCACCCATGGTTGCATTATTAAAAAAACACGATCCCTCTGCTCGATCTTTAATGGTGCGCCTTCCCAATTGGGTGGGTGATGTCGTGATGTGCTTACCTGCGCTAAATCATTTAGCAGCGTTGGGGGCGCCACTTGTTATTTGTGGGCGAGCCTGGGCTAAGCCGTTGATTCAAAATGTTCAATATCTCGAATTCGTCACCCTAAAAGGGTCAATTTGGTATGATGCTCGTGCGGTTCAACAAGCTGTTTTACCTAACATGGTGGCGTTCACCTTTCCCGACTCTTTTTCAAGTGCACTCGTTTTCAGGTTGGTGGGGCTACCCACAATGGGGTATCGCGATGACGGTCGTTCATGGTTATTAAAATGGCCTATCGACAAACCACTGCAACCCTTGCATGCGGTTGAAAAATGGTTTTATTTAGCCGAATCGGCCAAAAAAACCTGGCAAAAAACAATGATCGCACAACGCTGCACATCAAATGCTTTTGATAAATTGCCCCGACATATTAACCTCGCTTTAATGACAAGACAGGTTTCACAAGCGCGTGCGCTTTTGTTAAAAGCGCATATTGTGAACCAGCCCTACATTTTGATTGCGCCCACTGCTACAGGGCTGCATCGCGGTCAAGTTAAAGTTTGGCCGTATTTTTCAGCGCTTACACAATTTCTGCAGCAAGAGGGTTTTTGTGTTGTAGCTTGCCCACCCAAGCATGAAAGAACTCAAGCGCTCACTCAGGCCCCGACTATCACCTTACTTGAACCAAGCGACTTGGGAACATTTGCAGCGTTGGCAAGATCAGCAGCATTGGTAATATGTAATGACTCAGGGGTTTCCCATATTTCTGCGGCAGTTGGTGCAAACCAGATCACCCTGTTTGGTGTAACAGACCCAAATCAAACGGGCCCCTGGTCAGAAGTTGCGCTCCGTATAGGAAGCCTCGGGCACTGGCCCAAGCTAGAAGAGGTTTTGCAAATCGCTAAAGATCGATTGGCCATACTCAGGCCTTTAGGCTGATGTCTATGGGCAGTTTCACATCAAATTTTTTTTATACCTTGCTTTACCCGCCAAATTTCAGCTTAGTGCTAATAGGCATAGCACTTTTAGCTTTATTTTTTAATCGACGTTTTTTATCCATAATGCTAATTGGCTTGGCAATTTTCTGGGTGGCCCTTTGGTCACTGCCCGTTACAACGATTATTGCAGGTGGATTTTTAGAAAACCGTTATGTGTCGCTTGAAGCTCGCGACTACCCCAAAGCAGATGCTATTGTTGTTTTAGGGGGGCATATTCAAGGCAATCGTAGCAATTGGTTTACGCCCTATGACAAACAAATGGTTCGAAGTCGTGAAACCTTAGCTGCTGAGCTTTTTCGGGCACAACGAGCGCCTGTTATCGTGTTGTCGGGTGGCGCACTCGAAGGACCTGTTGGCGACACCAACAATATGGCTCGAGCTTTAATTCAAAGCGGCATTCCCGAGCACGCCATTTTGTTGGAAACAAACAGTCAAAATACGTTCGAAAATGCGCTTCTGACACAAAAAACATTGTCTGCTTTAGAAAAAAAACGCGTATTGCTTGTCACGTCAGCTTTACATATGCCTCGATCGATGGCCGCATTTGAAAAACAACCCATAATTGTAATGGCGGCCCCTCTACCCAAACAAATTACGGTTCCTCATATTAGGCCTTTAAATATTTGGCAACCCGACTCGCAAACGCTCGAGGCGAGTAGAAGTATTTTGAAAGAATATATGGGGTTGTTTGTTTACTGGATAAGGGGTTGGGTGTAAGGGACTCTTCTTATGAAGTGCGCATTAAGTGGAAGGCTTAAAATTAAACTTTTAGTTCAACACAGAATTCTTCAACAAATTTTAAAAATGAATGTTGAAACTCTCTTAAATCAATTGCGTCAACCACTTGGGGGTCTAGCCTTTTTGCGAGCTGTGATGCAGAACAGGCACTTCGTGGCGACCAATTTACAAAACTAAAGTCTTGGTCATTTTGCTGCGGGTTATAAAAAGCAAAAACAGGTTTATTGAGCCCTGTGGCAATATGAACGGTGGCAGTATCAACTGACACCATGGCTTGGCAACGACGAATATTGGCAAATAAATCACCCACAGTCTGAACAGAGGGGTCTGGGAGAGTCAAAAAAACACGTTCATTTTGACTGATTTGCTGTTTAAGGGCTTGCGCAAACGTGCGCTGACTGGGGTCGGTTAAAACCAACACATCAGCACTTGTTATTTTCACAATATATTCAACGACTGCTACTGATTTAGCGAAGCTTAATTGTCGAGCATGGCCTCGCCCTATTGGGTTAAAGATAATAACGGGTCGTTTGGGCCACCATGCATCGGTTCGGGCCTCAGCCTCAGCATCAAACGGTACGATATAAGACTGATCAAAATGATTTACGCCTAAATGCTGCATGAGCACACTGACTTTATCAGCAAAGTGCTGCCCTTGCGTTAAGGCGCCAGCTTTGATATTGATTGCTTTAACATCATCATCAAGACCAATCACATAGTGACTGTCTAACTTAGCCAGTAAATATATATCTGTGGGTTTTAAGTGCTCAGCCATGTGCATAGCATATTGTGCTGGGCCCACTTCTTTGGCGATGCGCCTAATGTCTGCGAAGGTTGGGCGTTTAGGTGCCAAGACAACCCGATCAGCACCCATGTCGTTTAAGAACATAGATTTAAAAGACTCCGGTGCAATGACGACAAGTTGCAAACTCGGATCGTGTTTAAGTATTTCTCTAAATAACCATGAGGTGACGATGGTGTCACCTAGTTTCGCGTCCCACCTAACCAAAACAATTTGCTTTCGAGGTATAAGATCGGGCTGGCTCAAGACGGCTTGACGCTCACGATCAAAAAAAAACAAAGTGATTGCTCGCCTGATGTCGTCACGGTATTTTTGCAAGCGATGCAAAAATATTTTTGTTCTGACGTGATAGTTAAGAGATGTCATGAATCAATCTTTCATGACTTTAATAACTAACTTCAATAGATTGCGGCGAAACCCAATCTGATAGCGAGCTGAGCAACTCGTCGGGTACGTTAACGCGCCAATTTTCACCTAATTTAAGCCGACAAATCGTCTGCTTAGTTTCATACTCAACTTCAACCATCAAGCCATTTGAATGGCGATAAGGCGTCAATAATTCGTGTAATTTTTGGGCGTTAGCGTCACCATTTAACCGAATACTGAGTGCGCGCGCTTTTGATTGACGCATCAATGATAAGTCGTAAAGTGACTCAGCGGTGACCCTTAACCCACCTGAATACTCATCAAATACGACCTTACCTGCCACAACTAAAAGCTGATCTTCTCTTAATTTGGCGGAATGAGCTTCGATTTGTTCACTGAACAAGGCGACCTCTACTTGTGCGGTGCCATCGTCAAGCATAACCGCCATCATTTTGCCGCGACGGGTCATTTGTGTACGCACTGATGCGATCGCACCCGCCAGCATTTGTAGATCGCGAGAAGGTTCCATACGAGATAAAGGGCGCGAGACAACACGGCGCACCTCTGCTTGCCAAGCATCGAATAAATGGCCACTGAAGTAAAAGCCTAGTGCGGTTTTTTCATGGGCTAACTTAACCCGCAAACCCCAAGGTTCTATTTTAGATAAGGCATTAGCCACCACATCGTGCGCTTGCGTGCTGTCGTCTCCGAACAATGAGACCTGACTGGCTGCCCGCTCAGCCTGTTCTGCTGCATCGATTGCCGTTGAGAGCGAGGAAATTAATGCTGCACGGTTATCGTCAATGATGTCAAAAGCACCCGCACGGATAAGGGCTTCAACGCTTCGTCGATTCACCATTTGTCGGTTTACGCGAAGACAAAAATCAAACAAGCTCGTAAAAGGCCCGCCATGTTGCCGCACAGTGACAATATTTTCAATTGCGCTTTGACCAGCCCCTTTTACCGCACCCATGCCATAACGTATGGTGCGTATCGCAAGGCCCTGGGCTGAAAACTCGTCTTCTACGGGCTCAAAGCGGTAGTTTGATGCGTTAATACATGGCGCTAAAACCTTAACTTGATTGAGCTGACAGTCACGCCAGAAAATTTGCACTTTATCGGTATCGTCCATATCGGACGATAACGTTGCCGCTAAAAATTCAGCAGGGTGATAAGTCTTGAACCAAGCAGTTTGGTAGGCAATTAAAGCGTAGGCGGCAGAGTGTGATTTATTAAAGCCGTAACCCGCAAATTTTTCCATTAAGTCAAAAAGTTTGACCGCGAGCTTCGTGTCATAGCCTTTTTGAGCTGCACCTTGTTCAAACAAACCGCGCTGTTCGGCCATTTCTTCAGCTTTTTTCTTACCCATTGCACGTCGAAGCAAGTCTGCACTGCCGAGTGAGTACCCCCCAATGATCTGCGAAATGAGCATAACCTGCTCTTGGTAAACGATGACGCCGTAGGTGCTTTTTAAAGTTGACTCAAGATCTGGGTGAAAATAATCAACTTCGGCTCGGCCATGCTTGCGATTCACAAAATCGTCAACCATGCCTGACTCGAGTGGCCCTGGGCGAAAAAGCGCCAGCACGGCTATGACATCTTCAAAGTTACTGGGCTTAAGTTTTTTAAGTAACTCTTTCATGCCACGCGACTCGAGCTGAAAAACGGCTGTCGTATTGGCTGCACACAGCAACGCATAAACCTTAGGGTCGTCTAGCGGCAAACTCATGAGGTCAAAATCAACCATGCTTGGGTTGAATTGATGCAAGTAGCGAACTGCCCAATCTAAGATAGTTAGGTTACGCAGACCCAAAAAGTCAAACTTGACCAAACCTGCAGCTTCCACATCGTCTTTGTCAAACTGAGAGACCGCAGTAGCCTCTTGACCGGGTTGACAAAAAAGTGGGCAAAAGTCTGTTAATTGACCAGGAGCAATGAGCACCCCACCCGCATGCATACCCATATTGCGGGTCAAGCCTTCAAGTGGTCGAGCCAAGTCAATTAAGGCACGCACTTCTTCTTCTTGATCATAACGAGCCTTGAAAGCTGGCTCGTCTTTCAAGGCTCGGTCAAGTGACCAAGGGTCGGCAGGGTTGTGAGGTATGAGCTTAGACAGGCTGTCGCATAATGAGTAAGGTAAATCAAGCACACGGCCCACGTCTCGAACAACGGCTTTAGCCCCCAATGTACCAAACGTTGCAATTTGACTAACGGCTTGCCGGCTGTATTTATCTTTTACATACTCAATGACACGTTCGCGATTATCTTGGCAGAAATCAATATCGAAGTCAGGCATCGATACCCGCTCCGGGTTTAGAAATCGCTCGAATAATAAGTCATAACGTAACGGGTCAAGATCAGTAATACCCAATGCAAAAGCTACCAGTGAACCCGCACCCGAACCACGACCTGGGCCAACCGGTACGCCATGACGTTTACCCCAGTTTATAAAGTCTTGCACGATCAAAAAATATCCTGCAAAGCCCATATCGTTAATGGTTTTGCACTCAAGGGCTAAGCGATCTGAGTATTGTGATTGTTTGGCTTCACGTTCTGCTTCGCCTGGAAAGCACTGCACCATACGTTGAACGAGGCCAGCCTCAGACAGCTGAATTAAATATTGATTAATACTTGAACCGTCTGGGGTCGGAAAATCAGGTAGCTGAGGCTGGCCGAGAATCAACGATAAGTTACACCTTTGTGCGACTTTCACTGCATTGTGAATAGCTGAGGGTACATCTTTGAAAGCTTCAACCATTTCTAAGGTGGTTTTAAGGTATTGATCGGGGGTGAAATTTTTTGGTCGGTTTGGGTTAGAAAGTATCTCGCCTTCTGAAATACAAACCCGAGCTTCATGGGCACTAAATTCGTCTTGCTTTAAGAACTGCACAGGGTGCGTAGCCACGACGGGTATGTTTTCGTTTCCGGCCAGATCAACCGCTAGTCGTGAGTAGTGATGATCGGCTTCGTTTTCGGTACGCTGCAATTCAATAAAGTAGGCGTCAGGTAACATTTTGCGCCACATGCGTACTAATTTAATGGCACTACCGTTATTACCAGCCAATAAAGCTTGCCCCACATCGCTATGCCGAGCACCTGAAAGCACAATGAGACCTTGTGCGCCATCAAGCCAGTCGCGCTTAATTTCAGCTTTTGCGCGCCACGTATTGGTGAGCCAAGCGCGACTTAAAAGCTCACAAAGTAGGCGGTAACCCGACGGTGATGAAACTAGCAGTAAACTACGGAAGGGTTTATCGCGATCTTCTTCGTTGGTTATCCAGACATCGCAACCTGCAATGGGTTTGATGCCTGAACGACGAGCCAAGTTGTAAAATTTGATAAGCCCAAAGAGGTTTGACAGATCGGTCAAGGCAACGGCCGGTTGCCCTTGTTCAAGCGTGCGCGAGATTAAATCGGGCAAGCGAACCGTTCCATCAACAACGGAATATTCCGAATGAACGCGTAGGTGTACGAAAGTAGGTGTCAAAGTCTGATCAGTCATGCTGCAATTGTACTCAACAGAGTAGGTGTCACATTATGAAATGGTTTGTTTTATTTGCTTGGTTAGGCGCTATCTTATTTGCGCACTTTAGGGGTCAGGTCCGTTTGCCATTAGGTAGACAATTGCTTGATCACTCCATTATTCTTGCGCCCGTTAACGCCCTAATGGTGCTCGCGTCTAAAGTGCCTACTACACCCTACATTCCCGTTTCTCGTTTACCTGAATTACAACTTTTAGCTGACAACTGGGAAACGATTCGTGATGAAGCGTTAAACATGGCGCAAAGCCAAGAAATTAAAGCCCCTACTGCCCATAACGACATTGGATTTAATTCATTTTTTAAATACGGCTGGAAACGCTTTTACTTAAAATGGTACAACGCAAAACACCCTTCTGCTGAGGCACTCTGCCCCAAAACTGTGGCTTTGTTAAACCAAATACCCAGTGTTAAAGCAGCCATGTTTGCCGAGTTACCACCGGGTGGCAAACTCAATCGTCATCGTGACCCGTTTGCAGGCTCGTTACGCTATCACTTAGGTTTATCAACCCCAAATGCTGACCTATGCTACATAGATGTTGATGGCATTCGACAGAGCTGGCGTGATGGTAAAGGGTTTCTTTTTGATGAAACGTATGTTCATGAAGCGCATAATAAAACAGATCAAAACCGTATCATTTTATTTTGTGATGTCGAGAGACCTTTAATTTGGAAATGGGCGGCAAGGTTTAACCATTGGTTCGGTCGTGTCCTGATGTCAGCTGCTGCATCACCTAATAGCGAGACTGACCAAACCGGTTTTATCAACAAACTCACCCACTGGCATTGGGTGATTGATGAAAAACGCAAAGCTTTTAAAAATGCAAATCGCACCATTTATAAAGCAACTAAGTACGGCTTAGTTGGCTTAGCTATTTTGTTGTTTTTAGCTATTTAGTTAACGATTACTATCTAAGCTTTCCCAAACTTTTTGCAGGCGTTTGACCGAGACCGGAAAAGGCGTGCGAAGGGTTTGGGCAAAAAGCGCAACCTTTAATTCTTGTAATTGCCATCTAAATTGCTCAACCCCAAGGTCATGAGAACCTTTTAAGCTTTGTAATTTACGCTGCAAAACTGTCATTAATGGTGCCATCTCAACCATCAATTTGTTGTCACGAGTTGGGTCAGTTTTATATTTATCGATACGCATGACCATCGCTTGTAAATACCTTGGCACATGACTCAAGGAGTCGTAAGGCGTTTGACAGATGAAGCGTTTATGAATAAGCATTTGAAATTGTATGCTCATGTCTGAATGTAGCGCTGTAACAGACTTCATGGTGACCAATTTTCGGCTCACACTTTGAGCATTTTCCAAGATGGTTAAAGTCAAGCGAGCAACCTCTTGTGATAATAGATTTAGCCGTGATTTTCCCTCAATCACCCTCGCTTCAAAACTTTCTTGGCTATTGGGCAAGGGGTCAAGCAAACAGGCACGCTCAATTGCCACGTCGACTATTTGATTTTTTAGGTCTTCTAGTGTGCCATACGACATATACAGCATACCCAGTTGCGTGATATTAGGTATGTTTTTTTCAAGGTATCGTATGGGCTCACGTAAAGCAATTCTAAATAACCGAATCAACCCTTTGCGATGCTGAACATCGGCAAGATAGGGGTCGTCGAAAACGTCAATTGCACAATGTGTTTGCTGATCAACCAATGCGGGATAACCCACAACAGACTGCCCCTTACGCATGATTTCCATCATGTCTGGCAAAGGCTCAAACGACCAGTCAACAATTTCAGTTTGACTGACACGTTGCACGTCACTTGATTCACTTGCCATATTTTGAAAGGAGGCTTGTGCTTGAGAACCTAACTCAGCTTTTAACTGCGTTAGCTGACGCCCTGCAGTCATCATGCGACCGTGCTCATCAATCACTTTAAAGGCCATCAACAAATGAGCCGGTAAGGTTTCGAGGCGAAAATCATTCGCTTGAGGTCGCACCCTAAATTGATTGTGCATGTCTGCTGCAATGGCATCGATTAAGCTGCCTTTGGGGTCGCTAAGCTGATCAAAAGATCGATCATAAAACGACTGAGCATAATCAGGAATCGGCACACAGTATTTACGAATTTTTTGTGGCAACGACCGGACCAACAACTGAACCTTTTCTTTTAATAAACCTGGCACTAGCCATTCCCAGCGCTCGGGCTGCAACTGGTTCAGCAGCATCAACGGCACGGTTAACGTCACACCGTCTCGTGTAGAGCCCGGCTCAAAGTGATAATTTAATAAGAGTTGGGTGCCCCTAAAACTGACCATTTGTGGAAACACATCGGTGGTGATGCCAGCTGCTTCGTGGCGCATGAGGTCATCACGCGACAATAGCCAGTCTTTTGCTTGGGCTTCGTTTAAGGTTTTAAACCAATGTTTGAAAGTGGTTAATTGGTTAATATGTTGGGGTAATAAACGATCGTAAAACGCATAAATTAAAGAATCATCAACCAAAATATCTGGACGACGACTGCGGTGCTCAAGTGCTTCGATTTGTTCGATTAACTGACGGTTATGAGCTAAAAATGCAAAAGGCACCTCAAAGTCTGCAGGAACCAACGCCTGCATGATGAAGGCTTCTCTGGCCCGACCCGCATCGATAGGCCCAAAGTGCACCGAACGACCACTGTAAATGGGTATGCCATAGAGCGTTGCGCGTTCATGAGCAACCACTTGACCCCGTCGACGGTCCCATCTGGGGTCGCCCCACGTTTTTTGAATCATATGTTGACCCACACGCTCAACCCAAACGGGATCGATTTGTGCCACACATCGGGCATAGAGCTTGGTGGTTTCAACCAACTCACCTGCCATCACCCACTTACCCGCTTTACGCGCCAGTTTAGAACTCGGGTGTATTAAAAAACGGATGTCTCGGGCACCTTGATAAAACCCTGTTTCTTCAGACTTTAAGCCTAAGTTACCTAACAAGCCGCTCATGAGTGCGCAATGTATTTGCTCGTAAGTCGCCTCTGATGGGTTTAAGCGCCAACCCTGCTCACCAACCAAGGCATGCAATTGTGTATGAATGTCATGCCACTCTCTCAAACGGTTAGGAGACAAATAATTTTGACGTAATAAAGCCACCAATTTACGTTGAGACGATTTATGTTTAACTTGCTCGTTGTACCACTGCCATAGTTTTAACCATGACAGAAACTCTGATTTTTTGTCGCTGAACTTAGTGTGGGCTTGCTCAGCGTCTTCGCGAGTAGCCAAAGGGCGCTCACGGGGGTCTTGTACCGCTAAAGCTGACGCAATAATGAGCATTTCACTCAGGCATCGATGCTCGTTCGCAGCCAGCAGCATGCGACCGACTCGCGGGTCAAGCGGCAAGCGCGCTAAAGCATCACCTGTGGCAGTCATGACATTGCCATGCTCCGCATCAAGACTGATGGCACCAATTTCTTGAAGTGCTTGGTAGCCGTCAGCAATTGCTCGCCCCGTTGGCGGGTCAACAAAAGGAAACTGTTCAATGCTGTCAAGCTTGAGCGACTTCATTCGCAAAATAACACCGGCTAAGGAAGACCTCAAAATTTCAGGCTCAGAAAAAGGTTTGCGTTTCGCAAAATCTATTTCATCGTAAAGCCGTATGCATAAGCCGGGGCCCACTCGACCACAACGACCCGCACGTTGGTTGGCGGAGGCTTGGCTGATGGGTTCAAGACGTAATTGTTCAACTTTTTGACGCCATGAATAACGTTTAATTCGTGCCACACCCGTATCAATGACAAAACGAATGCCAGGCACCGTTAAAGAGGTTTCAGCGACATTTGTGGCTAAAACAATGCGTCTGCTATTACTGCTCGGTCTAAATATGGCTTCTTGATCTTCATGAGCCAATCTGGCAAATAATGGCAAAACATGCGTGCCTGCAGGATGATGTTTTCGAAGCGATTCAGCTGTGTCACGAATTTCGCGTTCACCTGGTAAAAACACCAAGATATCACCTGCCCCAAAGCGAACACACTCATCAACTGCGTCAACCACGCTGCTTGTAAAGTCATTATCGTCGTCATTTGTGGTTTTTTTGGGGGTTTGGGTACCTTCAATCTCGACTGGCAAAACAGGGCGGTATCGAACTTCAACCGGGTAAAGACGGCCAGTAACCTCAATAATAGGCGCAGCCAAACCTGACTGATCTGCGAAGTGCTGCGCGAAACGCTTGGCATCAATTGTGGCTGAGGTAATGATCAACTTTAAATCAGGGCGACGGGGTAAAAGTTGGCGTAAATAACCTAGCAAAAAATCAATATTGAGGCTTCGCTCGTGTGCTTCGTCAATGATGATGGTGTCATAACGTTTTAATAAGGGGTCGCGCTGCGTTTGAGCGAGCAAAATACCATCGGTCATCAGTTTAATGGCGGTTGCTTGACTGCTTTTATCTTGAAATCGAATTTGATAGCCTACCCACTGGCCCAAGGGTGTATTAAGCTCTTGTGCAATGCGTCTTGCGACTGAGCTGGCCGCTAAACGTCGAGGCTGGGTATGGCCAATAATCTTTTTTTGCCCACGGCCCATGGCAAGGCAAATTTTAGGGATTTGAGTGGTTTTACCCGATCCGGTCTCACCGCTGATAATAACGACTTGATGCTGTGCAATAGCGGCTTGAATTTCAACGCGACGAGCGCTGACCGGCAAGTCTTCGGGAAACTCAATAATTGGCAGAGGTCGTGGGGGAATGACAACGGCAGGGGCTGAATTTTGAATTGATTTCTCTGTTTGAGACATTTTATAAAACCTAATGACAAACCCATTATAAAATTGTTTTGATTTATTTAAGTTTAATGTTGTAAATATAAAGCGTGTCCATGACAAACCTATTGAATTCGATTCCCATCGATAACTCACCTGAGACGGTATCAGCTCAAGAAGCGCCTGAGTTCGCGGGCCCTCAGTTTGTGCGATGGTTTCGAGAGGTCGCCCCTTATGTTCATGCTTTCAGGGGTAAAACTTTTGTGGTGGCCTTCGGAGGCGAGTTGGTGCAGGCTAATGCACTCAATGCCTTAGTACAAGACCTATCACTACTAAGTGCGCTGGGCATTCGACTGGTATTAGTGCACGGTTCAAGGCCTCAGGTAAACGAACAGTTGCAGCTTAAAGGGTATGAACAGCAGTTTGCTCGCGCATCACAACCGACTGATGATGCTGCACTGGAATGCGCTAAAGAAGCTGCGGGTGAAATTCGCCTTGATATTGAAGCCGCTTTTAGCCAAGGCTTACCCAATACACCGATGTCGCATGCCCAAATTCGCGTTATTTCGGGTAATTTTGTCACCGCTCGCCCAACTGGTGTGATTGATGGGGTTGACTTTCGACATACCGGTCAAGTACGCAAAATTGATACCGATGCCGTTCGCTCAGCCATGCATAGCGGCTCAATTCTATTACTGTCACCATTGGGTTTTTCACCTACTGGTGAAGCTTTTACTTTATCAATGGAAGAACTTGCAACCAGTTTGGCCATTTCTTTGCGCGCTGAAAAGTTAATCTTTTTAACTGAAACACCTGGTGTTTTAGCAGCTGACGGCTCAATCGATACTGAATTAGCGCGTCTTGATGCAGACGCCTTGTTGGCATCAAACTCTATTGACAGCGAAACCGCGTTTTACCTTTATTACGCGTCGCGTGCTGTGAAACGTGGGGTCGCCCGTGCGCACCTCATACCCTTTTCAATGGACGGCGTGGTTTTACTTGAAATTTTTACCCATGATGGTGTGGGCACGATGGTGGTTGAAGACACTCTAGACGATTTGCGGCCTGCCACCATTGATGATGTGGGTGCGATTTTGCAATTAATTGATCCCCTAGAACAAGACGGTACCTTAGTCTCGCGAGGGCGCGCTTCAATCGAACGTGATGTTGAAAATTTTTCTGTTCTCGAACACGATGGCGTCATCTACGGTTGCGCAACGTTACACGAATACCCTGCTGACAAAATGGCTGAAATGGCATGCCTCATTGTTCATTCAGAATGGCAAGGCGCTGGTGAAGGTGAGCTTTTATTGCGTCACATGGAATCACGGGCACGCGCAGCTGGGGCTATTCGAATGTTTGTGCTCACAACACGCACGTCTCACTGGTTTATGAAACGAGGTTTTGTTCAAGGTGGGGTAACCGACCTGCCCAAAGAGCGTCGCTCGGCCTATGATCGGTCGCGCAATAGCCAAATATTTATTAAGCGATTAGCTTAAAGAAGGTTTGTCTTGATTTAGCCTGAACACAATTTAATAGACCTAGTTAGGCCTAATCGGGCCCAGTTGGCCTAGTTAAGTCATCAAGAAAGGTCTTTTGTCGGGACAAACCGTAAACGAATTACACTGTTTTTTTATTATTTTTTATAAGGGTCTCAAAATGA
>CALBMZ010000235.1 GCA_937896225.1 uncultured Alcaligenaceae bacterium
TACACAATGCAGGTATCACCCTGCACTTTTCTGAAATCAAAGGTCCTGTTATGGACCGTCTTAAAAAAACGCCTTTCTATTCACATTTAAAAGGGCAGGTTTTTTTAAGCCATTTTCAAGCGGTAGAAGCATTAAGAAATGAAATGAAAAAATAAACATCTATTCATACCCATTTGCCTTAAGCAACATATAAAACTTTAGGCTCAAAATGCCTATTGCTAACGCATGACTCACATATTAAGTTGGCTTTAATTAAGCTTGCTTTAATTGAACTATTGCTCGGCTATATGGGGCTTAATTATTTAGGCTTAGACTAAAGTCAATGAATTACGCTAAACTCAAATTATTGAATTGGAGGATTTATGAAAAAAACATTTTTTGTTGCCGGTCTTACTCTGGTTGCAGCTTCAACTGCTTATGCTACAACGCATGCTGGCGTTACGCTAACAGCTCCTTACGTTGCCATGTGCGCAAACACTGGCAACGTAGCTGAGCAAAACTTTTGCCATGGTTTTGGTCAAGGTGTATACGATACCTATTTAATGACACGCCACCCTAAAAAAGCACCGGGTTTTGTGTGCTTTCCAGCCCCTGGCCCCAAACGTGACGCCGTACTCAACCAATTTGTGACTTGGGCCAATCAAAACCCCCAATATGCAAACATGCCTGCATCTGACACACTTTTACGCTACTTAGGCACGACATACCCTTGCAACACTGCAAAAAAATAATTTAGCCCTCTCGTCATTTTCATTATCTTTGTTCTGGGTATTTAAGGAATTCGTACCATGAAAAAATTACTCGTCGCATTACCTTTAGTGGCCGCATTTACATTAGGTGGCTGTTCAAATATGTCAACTGGTCAGCAGCGTGAACTCTCTGGCGGTGCCATTGGTGCCGGCGCTGGTGCAGCGATCGCTGCTATTGCAGGTGGCAACCCTATTTGGGGCGCCATTGGTGGCGCAGCGGTCGGCACACTTGGCGGCTTTTTGTATAACAAAAACGCTGGCGGCAATTAAACTTTTTTACTTAACCGGCCGCTGGTTTTTCCAACGCCGGTGCACCCACCACCACTGCTCTGGGTGAGCCAACACCCTTTGGGCTAAAGCCTCGTTATATTGAGCGGTATTTAGCTTAATTTCTTGCCCCACGTCACCATGTTCAATGGGTGTCAAGGGCGGCCAAAACTTTAAAACATGTGTGCCATCTGGCTCGCGCCACGAGGCTGCAGGTATAACAGGTGAACTTGTTGCCATGGCAATAACGGCCATACTCTTATGCGTGCCAGCCAGCACATCAAAGAAAGGCACTTCAATACCTTCGGGGCGTCTGGCATATTGGTCAAAGGGAAACACAATGGCATCACCTTTTTCTAAAATGGTCACAATTTCATCTAGTGAACCGCGCCGCCCAATTACACCAAAACCTGCTTGATTAAACCGTTTGGTTAAGAAATCACTTAGCCATTTAGGCTTAATCGGGCGACGTAAAAAATGAATACGACCTTTTACTTGTGGAAAATGTTCAATGCCTGAAACCGTAGACACTTCAAAGTTACCAAAATGCCCCGTTAAGACAATGATGCCCTTACCTGCAAAAAAAGCTTCAGTGAGTTCCGGCACCCCTTCAACCCGCACACGTTTTGCACGTTCTTGTAATGAAATAAACCTAAAGCTCACCAACTCACTGAACAACTTCGACAAATGGGTGTAATGCGATTGTGCCAACCGTTGAACCTGCTGCTCTGAAATACGAGCCCCGTAAGCACGTTTGATATTTTCAACAATCACGCTGCGCCGATAGGGTAAAAATCTGTAAATCAAGCGACCGACTGATGAAACAGCAAGCGGCATGGCTTGCGCAGTAACGGATACGGTTACCGTTAAATGTTGAGCTGTAACCGTTACGGACAAATCAGACCATAAATATCGATGCACCAGATGCCGAGCCCGATCACTTAAGTGAATTGGCTGAGCGCCAACTGACGTTAACGAAAAAGGATGTGAATCGCTCGTAAAATCTTGGGTCGTCAGATGCTTGGCATGATCATCAAATTTTAATAACTGCTGGCAGGCTAGCAGCACGGCTTGATTCAAACCGTGAGCACCCTGTCGCGACCAAGCATCTTTAGGTATGCAGATGCTTGCAGTCGCCTGAGTGTCGGTCATTACGGGTTCGCGCGCAAAATCACCGCTGCATTCGTACCCGCAAAACCTCTCGCTAAAATCATCACAATATTTGAAGTCGGCTCTCGATTTTCTGACGACACATTAAGCCCTTTACAACCTGGGGCAAGTTGTGTGAAGTTTGCAATACCCGGTACGATTTTCTGCCGAGCACACTCTAAACCAAACGTCATATCAACCATACCTGAGGCACCAAACAAATGGCCTATGGCCCACTTACTTGACGTAACAGGTGGCATCGACTCACCAAAAATATTTACAAGGGCGACGGCTTCAGATTCGTCTGAACCCGGGGTGCCGTTGCCGTGCGCCACAATCATACCAATATCGCTTGGCGTTAAGCCTGCATCTTTCAGAGCTAACTTAATGGCACGTATTTCACCATCACCGTCAGCGCGCACATCAAACAGCGACTCACCTTCAACCGCATCACCGCCACCCAAGTATTCACCTAAAAGAACAGCACCACGCTCTTGCGCAGACGCTTCAGACTCAAGCACAAAGGCGCCCGCACCCTCGCCTAAAACACAGCCATTATGCTGAGCATCAAAGGGGAGTAAAGCATCAGAGGCAAGCAAACCGACTTGATGAAGATAAAGAACCGTTTGTGGCTCAATGGGCGCATCATGCGCAATAGATATGACTCGATCGGCCTGTTTTTCTCGTATGGCCCAGGCCCCTTCAATAACAGCTAATAAACCGCTGGTGGTATGGTGAGTGATGCAGCCATTCACGCCCTTGAGTTGGTTGCGTATGCTGACATGGCATAATACATTGTTAGGCAATGAACGTAACAGCCACATGGGGTTGACCATATTAGGCAACTCACGACCAAACTCAGACAAACTGCCGCCCGTTTCAGCCATTAACGGAAAATAGTCGTAGTTGACTTCAAACGCACCGCCACCTGAACCTACGTAGCAGCCCGTTTGATCGGCGTAGTTTAAGGCTTCAGATTCTGGAAGGGCTGCGCGCCAAGCATTTAAACCCGCTTGTGCAATAGCTTGTTCGCCGGCATAAATGCCAAAAACGTCTGAACGACGCACCAGTTTGAGCAATTTACGATCACCCAATAGTTTGCCGCCGTTGTAGTCAACCACTTCAGCAGCAACTTGGCAAGGTGAACTCGAGGCGTCCCAATTTTGAATGTGGGCGACTGCTGTTTCGCCTTTTACTAAACGTGCCACCATTTCGGCTGGAGACTGACCTGCACCACAAATCGCCCCCGTACCGGTAATAACAATTTTGTTTGCTGTATGGTTTGCTGCATGGTTTGTAAAATCACTTGTCATATCAGTACCCTGCTGCCATGATTTCATTTGTCAACTCTGGGTGACGAAACGCTAAACAACTGTTGCTGCCACCAAACCCTAATGAATTTGATAGCGCCATGTGTATAGGCCTTACTAAAGGCGCATCACGAATGATATTGACGTCACAATCAGGGTCAAGCTGCTGCAAATTAGCATTAGGGGGCATGGTGCCCTCGTGAATAGCTAAGGCACACACGGCTGCTTCAACAGCACCCGCGGCCGCAATTAAATGGCCCATCACACTTTTTGTTGAACTAACGGCTACGTTTGATTTGCCATCACCAAACACCGCATTGACCGCGGCACATTCACTGCGATCATTCATCGGTGTAGACGTACCGTGGGCATTGAGGTAATTGAAGTCTGCAATCGTGGCACCAGCGTCTTGTATAGCGCGCCGCATGGCTTGAATAGGGCCATCGCCCGATGGATGTGAATCAGTGATGCGATAAGACGATAAAGAGTTACCGTCACCCGCTAACTCAGCATAAATACGAGCACCCCGATTAACCGCTGTTTGCCAGTCTTCTAAAACCAAAAAGCCTGCGCCCTCACCCAGCACAAAACCGTTACGTGTCGCGTCAAACGGACGACTGGCACGCTGTGGATTGTCGTTATCAGGCGATACGGCTGACAGCAGACAAAAACCTGACAAACCAACCGGCGAAATCATAGAATCAAAGCCACCCGTTAGCACGCGATCGGCCAACCCACGACGAATCAGCCTCATGGCTGTGCCCACGGCTTGACCGCCTGATGCACAAGCCGTGTGAACCGTTGATGCGTAACCGCGAATACCAAAACGACGCAACAATAATGCCGCACCCGCTGTTGATAAACTACGGCTAAACGCCATCACATCTTTAGCAACGGGCACATCAATTAGTTGGGTGGGGTTGAATTCACCGTCACGCGCCGCACCGGCTTGCACCATGGCAATTTCTTCGTGAGCAACGGTCATCATGCCTGCCCCCACTGAACATGCCCAACGGTCTGCGTCAGCCGTGGTGGGGCGTATGCCCGCATCAGCAATGGCTTGATCGGCGGCGGCAATAGCAAAGCGATGCGCGCGACTGGCATACTTCATCAGTTTACGATCATCTATTTCGGGTAAATCTTGCGAATTGGGTACTTCTGCCGCAATACGAGTTGAGAACCCTGATGCATCAAATAAACTGATTGGACCAGCACAGCTTTGTGCAGATTTTAAACGTGCCCAGGTTGATGCAACATCAAGCCCTGCAGGCGTGACCAGGCCAATACCTGTAATGGCCACACGGCGTGCGCTACTCATAGGTTGCTCTCTAAAGAATGCGTTGTTGAAAAATAAAGGTGCGCACCAGCAATGGTTTTACCCGCACTGCGTGCACCAACTTTGACACACCACGTATTAGGTTCGTCAGCAACCGCCTCAGGGGATTGCGCAAATAGAATTAATGTTGTGCCTGGCGCAGTAAACGCCCGAACTTTTACATTAGTAATGCGAGATGCGGCAACCTGACAACCCACTGTTTTTTCAGTAAAAGGTTGAGCCACTTGAAGCAGCGCATCAAGTAATAAGGTGGCCGGAAAAACAGGTCGCGAAGGGAAATGATCGTTAAAAAAGGCGGCCTGTGTGGGCACACTTAATTCGACCTCGCACCCATTAACCCCCCCATCCTGCGCGACCTGTAGTGCATGTAGAGTAGGCCGTGGCACACCCAAAAAAGAACCTGAGTCTCGACCCGTTGATGTGAGACATGCAAAATCATGACGTAAACGCTCAGGGTCATCAAACTCGTTAATATCAAGCATTGACCCAAGCGTATCTAGCAACTCAAGCACGATTTCTTGATTGATACGCGCCCGACCACGATACACAATGGCTTGCTCATCACACGACTCAATATCAACCTCAAGCTCGAGCGTGTCGCCGGGTTGAGGTACTTTAAATATACGGGTATCTCCCGCCAAGGCTGCAACAGGGCGAAATTTAAAATCAACATGCGACATGGCGACCCAAGCTGCAAGTTGACCGATGGCCTCAGCCACTAGGCTAACTGGAAAATAACTGACTTCGGGCGAAATAGTAAATACACCCGTCACACGACGCAAGCCATCTATCTCAGTGATGCGGTCTACAAAAGAAAACGCTGCAAACCGCCCGATCGACTGCTCTGGCATCACTATTCTGCAGCAGCAACACGCTGAGCAGTGATAATCATTTTGCAGAAGGTCTCGGGTGTGTAAAGACGAGCAATTTGGTCAACACGCATAGGGCTTGAAAAACGCTCGGCAGGAATTTCTGCCAAGTATTCACGCAAGCGAGCTAAACCTTTTTCAGTTAACACGCCATTTTGCTCAAACTCTTCAACAGGCATATCGCCACGCACATCTTCAATAATTTTGCCACGTGGTACTTTGACCTTAAACGCGCGCTCAAGACGAAACACCATATCTAAGAAGTCGATTGACTCAGCATCAAGACCTTCAATTAATGACACATCAAGTTTGATATCGTCTTCATCGCAACCTAGGGCATCGGCCATGGTTTTTTGAACGGTGGGAAAAACCACCATGATGTCTTCTTTTGTGATGACTTGATCAGCCATTAGGCATTACTCCGTTAAGTTCAACAATAACTTCAAAAAAAGTATTTTACCTCAGCAGGTGGGTATAAGTACTGATGAAACCTAAACGAAGTGGTACAACCGTGCATATTGAACCCACGCTTGCCACATCAAAAAACCAAACTGATACGAAACACTTGCTAAAGCCGCGATTTAAGGCATGATTTAAGCCATCTTAAAACCACCATCAACGTACAGAATTTGACCTGTTATATAGGTAGCCAAATCCGAAGCCAAAAAGGTCACCGCATTGGCAACTTCTTGAGCTTGACCATAACGCTTAAGCAAAATACGTGATTTCACCTCATCGTCGGCTAAATCTCTAACTTGCTGTGACATTTCGGTTTCAATAACACCCGGCGCAACCGCATTCACTAAAATACGACGTGATGACAACTCAACGGCTAACGCACGGGTCAAGGCATCAACCGCACCTTTACTGGCGGCATAATTAGCTTGACCACGCCCACCCTTGACCCCCGCTACGGAAGACAGATTAATGATACGGCCTGCTCGCTGCGACATCATGAAAGGAATAACGGGGCGCACCGTGTTAAACACACCACCCAAATTGGTTTGCAGCACTGACGAGATTTCATCGTCTTCCATGATGGCCAATAAATTGTCACGCACAATACCAGCATTGTTGACCAGCACATCAATGCGTTCGCAACGATCATAAACATCTTCTACTGCCCGAGCACAAGCTGCGGGGTCTGTTACATCGACCTGCATGGCATGCGCTTGGCCACTAAATGCTTGACAGGCCTGCTCAACCGCCAAAGCAGCTTCTACATTACCTTTATAGAAAAAATTAACGGTGACGCCTTCGCGCGCCAAGGTTTCAACAATAGCTCGACCAATGCCACGGGCACCACCCGTTACGATCGCCACTTTGCCAGACAAACCTGTTTCTAAAGACATAAAAATTACCCCGAAATTGCAAAACCACCGTCAACAATGAGCGTGTGACCGTTCACCCAATTGGCCTCTGGCAAACATAATAAATATACCGCGTCAGCCACATCTGCAGGCGTTAAACTGGGGCCAACAGGTGTACGCGCAGCAAACTCAGACAAGACTTGATCACGGTTAGGAAAGTGGCTTAATGCATCAGTATCGACCACGCCTGCTGAAACCGTGTTGACGCGAATACCGCGTGGACCCAACTCTTGCGCCAAGGTACGCACCAGAGATTCCAATGCCGCTTTTGAAGCACCAATAAAACCATAATGCGGCATGGCACGCTGTGCACCCAAGCTTGAAAGAGCCACAATACGCCCCCCATTGATCATCATGGGTGCAGCATGCTGAGCCAACAAATTTATAGCAAAGGCATTGGTTTCAAGGCACCAGCGAAAATGCTTCAGCGTCATACTCATAGCTGGCTTCAAGACCCCAGAAGCCGCATTACTCACTACGATGTCGATACGATCAAACTCTTGCTTGATGGTGTCAAACATTTCAGCCACGCTGTCAGGCACCCCAACACTGCACTGAATGGGTAAGGCGCGACGACCCATGGCATGCAGTTCTTTGCATAGCGATTCCGCTTCTTCATGACTGTTGTAGTAATTGACAATCACGTCGCAACCCGCCGCACCAAGTTTTAACGCACTAGCACGCCCAATGCCGCGCGCCGCACCCGTTACCAAAGCCACCTTGCCTGAAAGAGTAAGATTCATGTCGACTGTTTACCTGTAATGTATATTTTGAATAGTTTACTGTTTAAGCGGCGACCTTGTTCATCTATCGCGCTTATTCAATTAAGCTCACAAACTGACACTTCTGCCCGAAACATGGTCAAATCTATTTATTCACCATGCAAAACGATTGAACTCGACTTTAAAGATATTTTGACTTTATGCAAAATATCTTTGTAAACACTTACATATATTGAACGATTTAGGGGGTTTTTTGAAAAAAGCAGTTTGCTTGCTAAGTGGTGGGCTTGACTCAACCACTGTACTGGCCATGGCACAAGAGCAGGGCTTTGAAATTTATGCGTTAAGCTTTCGCTACGGTCAACGCCACACTATTGAACTTGAAAAAGCCCAACAATTTGCCATTCAGCGTCAAGTTGCCCAACACCTCACCCTAGACATTGATTTGCGTCAATTCGGTGGCTCAGCATTAACGGCCGATATTGCTGTGCCCAAGGCTGACAGCTTGGCTGATGTTCAGCCTGGCATACCTGTCACTTACGTACCTGCTCGCAATACAGTTTTTTTAAGCTTCGCCCTAGGCTGGGCTGAAACGCTAGGCTCGCAAGATATCTTTATTGGTGTCAACGCGCTTGATTACAGTGGTTACCCCGATTGTCGGCCTGAGTTTTTGAATGCGTTTGAACGTATGGCAAACTTAGCCACTAAGGCTGGAGTTGAAGGTACGCAAACATTGAAAATTCATGCCCCACTTTTGCACATGAGTAAAGGTGACATTGCACTGAAAGGCACCGAACTGGGCATTGACTTTGCTGAAACCAGCAGTTGTTATGACCCCGCCCCCAATGGTGCACCGTGCGGTCATTGTGACGCGTGCTTATTGCGCGCAAAAGGTTTTGCCCAAGCAGGCTTACCTGACCCTTTGATTACAAAATACGCCTCAGACCTCACAAACTTCATAAACATATGACAAACGATTTACTTTATGTTGCCGCCTCGGGTTTTGAGTCAGCCTGTCGGGTAAGCTGCTTGCCTGCTGGTCATCGGGCTGCACGCCTGCATGGTCACAGCTTCATGAGTGAAGTGCGAGCTCGGCTACCAAACAATTGGGCGCCTTTTGCTGGGGCGCAAGTCGGTCATCTACACGAGGCCTTGTCTCGCCAAACTGCCGAGCTTGACTATCAATATATTAATGATGTGATCACCCTACCCACTGATGAAAACATTGCCCGCTGGCTCAGACAACATCTTGACGTTCCAGGTATCGAAACCATAGGCGTTCAAAGCACGGCTTTTTCAGGGGTTGACCTCGATCATCGCGATCACGCCCATTTGTGGCGCAAGTTTGTTTTTCAAGCGGCACATCAATTACCTAACGTGAGCCCAGGGCACAAATGCGGTCGTATGCACGGCCATGGTTTTGAGGTGATTTTACATGCTGATCAAGACATGGGTTCACGTAACTTTTCAATTGACTACGATGTAATCGATGCGCTTTGGGCGCCCTTGCACGCTCAATTACATTTAGCTTGTTTAAATGACATTTCAGGTCTTGAAAACCCTACTAGCGAAAATCTATCTGCCTGGATATGGGCTCGCCTCAAACCTCAGTTGCCTGAATTGTCATGGGTAACTGTTTACGAAACAGGAAGCTGTGGCGCACATTTTGACGGTGCACACTACCGCATCTGGAAAGAACTCACACTAGACAGTGCCGTTCAACTCAAACGTGCTCCGAACGGCGACCCACGCCGTCACATTCACGGCCATACCTTTACGTTACGACTTCACCTACATGCCCCACTGAATCAAGTTCAAGGTTGGACGGTTGATTTCGGTGATGTCAAAACAATTTTCGACCCTATTTTTAAATCACTTGATCACCATCCATTGCATGACATCATGGGCGACCAAGATGCTGATACAGCAACCATAGCGCGCTACATTCGTAAACTAGCACAACCTGCCATACCTGAGCTTGACCGAATCGATTTAAACGAAACCCGGGGTTGTGGTGTGATTTTGCATTGGGGTGAGTTAGGCCCAGCCTTGCCCGTTTAATATCCATTTACAAAAACGGTACTGTGTCTACTTACATTGGCTTCACGCATTGAGGCCAAATGTTTTGAAGGAATTAAAGTTAAATGACTTACAGCGTTAAAGAACTGTTCTACACCCTTCAGGGGGAAGGTGGTCAAGCCGGTCATGCTGCTGTTTTTTTGCGCTTCGCAGGCTGTAACCTGTGGTCAGGGCTTGAGCGTGACCGCCAAAGCGCCGTCTGCCAATTTTGTGACACCGATTTTGTCGGTACAGATGGTTTAAATGGCGGAAAGTTTAACGATGCCCAATCTTTAGCACAAGCGGTCGCTCAACAGTGGCCAGCTCAAGCGATTAACAAGCTGGTCGTATGCACAGGTGGCGAACCGTTATTACAACTTGATACAACCCTTATTGTGGCTTTGCACAATCAAGGGTTTCGTATTGCAGTTGAAACCAATGGCACCTTGGTGGCACCTAATGGTATCGATTGGGTATGCGTGAGCCCCAAAGCGAATGCCCCGATGAAACAACGCAGTGGCCAAGAGTTAAAGCTGGTTTACCCGCAAATACTGGCTAAACCCGAGCAGTTTGTAGATTTAGAATTTGAACATTTTTTTCTACAACCCATGGACGGCCCCGACCAAGCCCGCAATACCCAAAAAGCAATTGAATACTGTTTGCAACACCCAAAATGGCGATTAAGCTTGCAAACACACAAGCTTCTGGGTATTCCTTGACATCATCCGCTCACACCACATAATCATCAACGATTATGGTCGCTCAATAAACCCCTGCTAGACCATCTCGCCTAGGGTCTGACCCACCCACATAAACGGCTTGTTCGTTGTGATTTGAATGCATCGTTACGGCTTGGGCAGAACCAAAATCAATGCAGTCAGGGCCTAACACTTGTAGGTTGTGCCCCATTTTTTTCAAGCTTTCTACAATATGTGTTGGCCAATGCGACTCTAAGGTGAGTTGACCGTTTTCTAAAATACGCCAACGTGGCGCGTCTATCGCGGCTTGAGGGTTCAAACCATCATAAACAGTACGTAGCACCATTTGCACATGCCCTTGAGCTTGCATGTTGCCACCCATGACACCAAATGCCATCAATGGGTCATCACCACGCGTGATGAAAGCCGGAATGATAGTGTGCATAGGTCGTTTACGGCCCGCCACCTCATTGGGGTGACCTGGCTTTAACTCGAAACCAAAGCCCCGATTTTGAAACGAAATGCCGGTACCAGGCACCACAACACCAGAACCAAAACCGTTAAAGTTTGATTGAATATAGGACACCATATTGCCTTGCGCATCAGCCGTACATAAGTAGACCGTTCCCCCCACCTTAGGTACACCCGCCACAAACTGACTGGCTTGCTCTCGATGAATCAATGCGGCGCGCTGTTTTAAATAAGCGGGGTTAAGCAGATCTTCAGTGCTCACCTGCATATGCGAAGGCTCTGCTACATGTGCATACAGATCAGCAAAAGCCAAACGCATGGCTTCTACTTCTAAGTGCGCACGTAAAGCACTGCCAGCAGGCGCCTGCTCGTAACCAGCATGCTGCAAAATACCCAGCACCATCAGTGCCACAACGCCTTGACCATTTGGTGGAATTTCATGAACATCAACATCTTTGACGCGCAAGTGAATGGAATCAACCCACTCACTTTGATGCTCTGCCAAATCAGTCATGCTCATTGCGGCGCCATGCAGTTGTGCAAAATCGACAATTTTTTGAGCTAATTCTCCTTCATAAAAAGAACGACCGCGTGTGGCGGCAATATCTTTTAATGTTTGCGCTTGATCAGGAAACGACCATATGTCGCCGGCTTGAGGTACTTTGCCACCCGGCATAAAAGCTTCTACAAAGCCTGGGTAAGTCTGCATAAGGGGCGCAAAGGTTTGCCATTGCCGTGCAATAACAGGGCTTACGGGGAAGCCCTCAGTCGCGTAGCGAATTGCCGACTCAAACAATTTTGCAAAAGGTAACTGCCCATACCGCTCAGACAAATCGACCCAAGCGGCAACTTGACCTGGCACGGTCACACTGTCCCAACCCCGTTCAGGCATGGTTGTTTGGCCTTTAAACCACTCAGGGCCCCAAGCGGCTGGTGCACGACCGCAACCATTCAGGCCTTGCAATGTTTCGTTATGCCAAATCAAAGCGAAGGCATCGCCACCTATACCGTTCATGGTGGGCTCAACAACCGTTAAGGTAATGGCGGCACTTAAGGCGGCATCAATAGCATTTCCACCTCGTGCTAAAGCTTGCAAACCAGCCTGAGTTGCCAAAGGTTGCGATGTGGCAACGACGTTACGACCCAGTACAGCTTTCCGTTGCAGTGAAGGGGTAGAAAAATAAGACATGATATAAACCTTTGATCAAAACGACACATTTTCTGGTTTGAACATTCAAAACAAGCGTGTAGAAAACAAACTTATTTTTTTGCTCCCAAAACTTTAAGCCCACCCATGTAGGGCCACAATACCTCAGGCACTTGAATAGACCCATCAGCTTGTTGATGGTTTTCAAGCACAGCAACTAAAGCACGACCAACCGCTAAACCTGAACCATTTAAGGTATGCAAGTATTCTGGCTTGCCCGTACCGCGTTTGAAACGAGCTTGCATACGGCGTGCTTGAAACGCTTCACAATTTGAAATTGAAGAAATTTCACGCCAAGTATGCTGTGCCGGAATCCATACTTCAATATCGTAGGTTTTACTTGACCCAAAACCCATATCACCCGTACAAAGCAGCATGACACGATAGGCTAAACCCAAACCCTGTAAAACAGCTTCAGCATGCTCCACCATCTGTTCAAGCGTTTCGTATGATTTGTCTGGTTCGACAATTTGCACCATTTCAACTTTATCGAACTGATGTTGACGAATCAGGCCGCGAACATCGCGCCCACCACTGCCCGCTTCTGAACGAAAACAAGGGGTGTGGGCTGTGAGCCTAACTGGCAATTCAGCTTCAGCAAAAATAGTATCGCGGGCAACACTGGTTAACGTGATTTCAGAGGTTGATATTAAATACTGATCTTCACCACTTGACTCATCGCCACCACGATTCACCCAAAACATATCTTCTTTAAATTTCGGTAACTGGCCTGTACCCATCAAGGTTGAGGCATTGACGATGTAAGGCGTATAGCATTCAGTATAACCATGCTGAGCGGTTTGTAAGTCAAGCATATATTGCGCCAACGCACGATGCAGACGTGCCATGGGGCCACGCATAAAGCTAAACCGAGCACCCGACAACTTAGCCGCTGTATCAAAATCTAAGCCAATAGGCTCGCCAAGCGTCACATGATCTTTTGCTTCAAAGTCAAAGGGTTTGGGGTTACCTGTGGAGGAATCTGGGTTGGGTACCCAGCGACGCACCTCTACGTTTGCATCGCTATCGGCCCCAACGGGAACCGAGTCATGAGGTAAATTAGGAATGCTCATGAGCATGTCTGAAAGTTGCGATTGAATGTCTTGCAACTGAATTTCTAGGCGTTTCAAATGCTCAGGTATTTGTTGTGATTCAAGCAACACGCTTGAGGCATCTTTGCCCTGACTCTTCAGCGCACCTATTTCTTTCGCCAAAGCATTGCGCTTGGCTTGCAAGTTTTCAGTTTCAGTTTGAATGTTTCTGCGTTGTGTTTCGAGTCGGTTGAATGTATCAACATCGAACACGACTCGACGCGCGGCCAGACGCTTAACAACGGCATCAAGGTCTTTACGTAATAATTGTGGGTCAAGCATAGTGGTGGCCAAGTTCTACAATAATAATTACATATTGTAGCGACTTGACGCACCATTTTTTGTCAGGGCACAATAGCCCAGCGAATGATTTGACTCAAAGTATAAATAAACACAACACTAACCGCCCAAAACCCCACAAACCAGGCAATACGGCGCCATTTGCTTGGGGGTTTTGATGGCTGAGGTGAATGGGGTTCAGTCATGTTTGAATCATGGTTATGTCTGGGTTGAGTGATCACTTAAAATTTAAGCGTGGTAGCCAGAAGTTTTACCGACCTTACCTCGAAACACCCAGTAAGCATAGGCGGTGTAAGTCAAAATCAAAGGTATAAGTACCACTGCCCCAACGAGCAAGAAGTGCAAACTATCATCCGGAGCAGCGGCTTCCCACAGGGTAACGGCGGGCGGCACAATGTAAGGGAAAAAACTAATCATCAAGCCAATATAAGACAATATAAATAAGGCGACAGCAGACAAATACGGCTGATTCACATAGCCTTTTTTGAGGCCATCAAACAAAAAGTAAGCTGCTAACAATACCAATACTGGCACCGGTGAAACATACAACATATTGGGCCAAACAAACCAACGAGCCATAAACTCATCATGCAAAAAGGGCGTTAACAAGCTCACAATACCGATTAAAACCAGCAAGCCAACACCCGTCAATTTTGCAAAACGATGCGCCTTGTCGTAAACCTCGCCCTCACCTTTCATAACCAACCATGTTGAACCCAATAAGGCGTAACCAACCACTAATGAAAAACCTGTCAACATAGAGAAAGGCGATAACCATTCCCACCAACCGCCAGCGTAAGCTCGACCGAGAACGGGTATGCCCTGAACTAAGGCGCCCAAGGCAACACCTTGTGCGAAAGTCGCCACAATCGACCCACCTGCAAAGGCGATGTCCCAAAGGTACTGTTTTTTCGATTCTTTCCAACGAAACTCAAACGCTACACCGCGAAACACAAGTGCCAACAGCATGATAAAAATCGGTGCGTACAGCGCTGGCATAATGATGGCGTAAGCCAACGGGAACACAGCAAATAACCCGCCGCCACCCAAGACCAACCACGTTTCGTTACCGTCCCAAAGTGGGGCCACCGAGTTCATCATTTGATCACGGTTGGCTTCCCCTTTAACGAAGGGGAACAGAATACCAACCCCTAAGTCGAAACCATCGAGCACGACATAAGCGAGTACAGCAAAGGCGATTAAGCCGGCCCAAATTAATGCATAGTCGATAATCATGGCTTAGCTCCCTGAACTGTGGGCTTTTTTAATTCGGGGTGAACAAAACCTGCTGCTCGGGTCGGCGCACCATGTGACATCACTTCTTCAGACAACATGGGTGGTTTTTTCATTTGACGGAATATGTAATGAAAGCCTGCCCCAAATAAGGTGAAGTAGATCACGATAAAGGCAATCAAACTCGCGGCAACGGCCGGTGCCTCGATCGGTGACAAAGAATCTGCCGTACGCAACAATCCATAAACCGTGTAAGGCTGTCGGCCCACTTCAGTGACAACCCAACCTGAAATGACAGCGATAAACCCAGCTGGGCCCATCATGACGGCTGCTTTAAGCATCAGCGGCGTGTCATACAAACGTTTTTTGTAACGCAACCAAAGACTCCACATGCCCATCCCCAGCATCAAGAAGGCAATACCCACCATGATTCTAAAGGCGAAAAAGGGTGGCGCCAT
Source organism: uncultured Alcaligenaceae bacterium (assembly GCA_937896225.1). Lineage (GTDB taxonomy): Bacteria > Pseudomonadota > Gammaproteobacteria > Burkholderiales > Burkholderiaceae_B > Algicoccus. The sequence continues at coordinate 15,289 of CALBMZ010000235.1, forward strand.
CGGTGGCCACTCTGACCTTGGGAATGATTCGAAGCCCAACAAGCCTTCAGTTGTGTTGTGGTGCAAAATGACGCTACCCAAAACAGGGATTTCAACCTTGTATTCCATTTTGGCTTCTTCTTGATTGGGTATACCAAATAAGACGAGACCAGCAGGTTTTTGGTTTTCAAAGTGACCTTCCATCGCAGCAATTTTGAGTGGCTGGTACTGTAAAGTGTTCAAGCCTTGCGCATCACCTACATAAATTTGCATGGGTACAACAATGGCCGCCATCCACATTGCCATGGAAAACATTTTCTTTAAGGCATCAATGCTAAAACCCGGGGTCAACTTTCCGGCTTTAACTTTCAACAAGTGAAACGCCCCCACAGATGCCACAACAAACGCAGTGGTTAAATAAGCTGCCAACATCATGTGCAACAAACGATGCGGAAACGATGGGTTAAAAATAATCTTAAACCAGTCGTCAGGTACAAACTGACCCACCGCGTTGATTGCATGACCGTCAGGGGTTTGCATCCAGCTATTCACGGCCAAGATCCAGAAGCCTGAAGCAAAGGTACCTAAGGCCACCATGGCTGTGGCAAATACGTGCAGCTTTTCGCCAACACGCTCACGGCCAAACAGCATCACACCTAAGAAGCCTGCCTCTAAGAAGAACGCACTTAAGACTTCATAGCCCATCAGAGGACCTAAAATAGGGCCTACTTTATCTGCAAACACGCTCCAGTTGGTGCCAAACTGGTAGCTCATGACTATGCCTGATACGACACCCATACCAAAAGAAAGTGCAAAAATTTTCTTCCAGTAATTAAACAAGTCAAGGTAAACGGGTTTACGGGTGAATAAATGCGCCGCGTTCAGCACAAATAGATAACTGGCTAAGCCAATCGTAAAGGCGGGGAAAATAATATGAAACGCAACTGTAAACGCGAACTGTAGACGCGCTAAGTGCAGGGCCTCAAACCATTCCATGTGGAAAACCTCAATATCAGATTGCAAACAAAGTCGATTAAAACATGATCAACTACTAAATAAATTTAAAACATTTAAATTAAAACACGCTTAAAAACCATAATTTTTAATTATCTATACTTTAAATTAAATTATCAAAATCACAAATA
>CALBMZ010000236.1 GCA_937896225.1 uncultured Alcaligenaceae bacterium
TAAATTGTTAACAAAATGTATGATCTACAAATCATGAGTAATTGTTGTTTTAGTTCCCAAAACCTATTTTAGTTTGACCCGTAACGATTTCACTCTGGAGAATTTCAATGAAGAAGCGTACTTTACTTAAAACTGCGATGCTATCAGGCGTCTTATCACTCGCACTCACAGGCGTGTCGTTTGCCGCAAACCCAGTACTGAAGATTGGGTTCGTAGGCGTAACATCCGGGCCTGCAGCAGCATGGGGCATTTCTAATCAACGTTCAATGGAAACCAGCGCAGACTGGATCAATGAAATGGGTGGCGTCAAAATAGGCGATAAAACCTATAACGTCGAAATCGTAGCGTTTGACGATCAAAAAGACCCCAAGCGTGCCATCGCAGGTATGGAAAAAATGGCGCAAGAAGGTATTCACTATGTTGTTGGCCCTAACGTAGACGACGGTGCCGCAGCAGTAAGGCCAGTGGCTGAGCAAAAGGGAATCATGTATTTCCCTTATGCGTTTCCTAAGTCGCTCTATGTTGCACCAGCATCAAACGCTGTACTAGGAATGGTTGCAAATTATCAATCCGGCCCGGCTATTTATGAATACTTAATGAAAAACAATGGCATCAAAAAGGTAGCTTTTGTTGCGGCAAATGAATCAGACCCGCTTAGCCAACGTGATGGTGGCGTAGAGGCCGCTAAAGCGCTTGGGCTAAATGTAGTGTCAAGTAACGTTACGTACCAAGTTGATACAACCGACTTCACGCCTGTTCTATTACCGGTTGTTAAAACACAGCCTGATCTTTTAGTACTTTCTGGTGTTTCACCAGCCAATGCGCCACAATTAATTCGATCAGCTCGCGAACTTGGGTTTAAGGGTTTGATTTCTACTGAAACGGCACAAGATGCCAATGTACTAAAAGAAGGTGCTGCTGGTTTGGCAAATGGGTTTATTTCAGTTGGTGGGGCTTCAACCCCCGATTTAGCCTCTGACAAAATGCGTGAGTTTGTTAAGCGTTATACCGCTAAGTTTGGTGAATATAACGATGAATCAAACACAAAAGTGTATGCACTGGAATACATTCTTGAAACGTTAAAGGCGAACCCTGCAGCATTAACGGACGTGGCGCAATTTAAGAAAACCATGGACACTTTTGAAGCGCCTAACCCATATATGGTGGGTGATGCAAAACTCAAGTATGTGGGCAGTACTTCATTTGGTCAGAAACGCCAAGTTTCCGTTCCATTGGTGGTGAATGTCTATAAAGATGGCAAATTTGAAACCTTGTTTGTCGCACAAGTCGACTAATAAGTAATTAGTACGCTTTAACGCACGAGGCGGCCGGCTAAAGCCAGTTGGCCGCCTCTTAACAGCAGGTGGTGCATGGAACAAATCATCGTTAACGGCCTTTATTTAGGCGCTCAGTATGCCCTGATTGCTTTGGGTTTAACACTGATTTTCTCGTTGATGAATGTGCTTAATTTTGCACACGGTCAAATGTATGTTTTAGGTGGTTTTGTCACTTATACAGTGGTCGCTCAATTTAAGATGCCTTTCATCGTGGGCTTAATTGCGGCGGCAGTGATACTGGCTGTGGTGGGTGCTTTAGTTGAAAAGTATCTTTTTGCACCCGTCATAAAAAAATCTAAACGAGAAGAAAGCACCATGCTGTTAGCAGCGGGTATTGCTTTTTTGCTTGATGCCATTATCTTGCTTGTTTTCGGTGAAAAGCAGCGCGGATTGCCGAAAATTATTGATGGAGTATTTAACTGGGACTTTATAATAATTATGCCCTATGACCGCATAGTCATTGGGTTTGTCGCAATCGCCATGATTGTCACGTTTATTCTATTTATGCAGTACTCCAGAACAGGACGCGCCATGCGCGCCTTAGCTCAAGACAAAGTGGCTGCAACGTTAATGGGTGTGGCTGTTGATCGATACTCCATGATAGGTTTCGCTCTGGGTGCCTCATTGGCAGGTTTGGTGGGCGGTCTATTAGTTAGCATTACAGGTATTAACCTAGGTATGGGTGGCCCCGCTTCAATTAAGGCTTTCATCATGATCATGATTGGTGGCGCGGGAGTCATTTCTGGCGCCATAGCAGGGGGCTTTATTCTCGGTATGCTTGAAAGTGTTGGCTTAACGGTTTTAGCAGAGTATGGCGACATCACTTATTTAGTTATTTTTGCTTCGCTTATGGTCTTTCTTGCACTTCGTCCGCAAGGTCTAATGGGTAAGCCTTGGGGTTGATGATGACGAAAAAAAATGGGTTTTTCATACTCTTATTTTTAATTTTTCTCTATGTACTGGTGCCCTGGTTGATTCAAGTCACCGGTCGTACAGATTTACTCTACACTTTTTCAGCTGTTGCACTTCTCTCCATTGCTTCTGCAGGCGTGTGGCTAACTTTTTTTATTGGACGAATTAATATTGGTCAGGGTGCTTATGCACTGGTGGGGGGCTACGTATCAGCTGTGCTAATTATGCAGTATGGCTTTAATTTTTGGCTAACCTTGCCTCTGGCCGGTTTGTTTTGTGCCGTTTTATCTGTTTTTATAGGGTTGCCAATTTTACGTTTGCGTGGTGTTTACTTTGCTATGGTGACTTTGGTTTTAACTGAGGTCATGCGTTTAACCGCCTTGGCTTTGCCTATAACGAAAGGTGCAAAAGGCATCACCTCTATTCCTCTTCCCGCTGAGTTAAGTATTGCAGGTATGACGCTCATACCAAGTTTTACCTCATTGAGTAACCCTAAGGTCGGCTTCTATGTGATGTCGATCACCTTAATGGTGATTGCTTACGCTGTTTTATGGCGAATTGTCAATTCTCGTTTGGGCCATTTGTGCAAATCGTTGCAACAAAACGAAGAGCTTTCTGCGTCAATTGGTATCAATACTGCTTATCTGAGAATCTTGACGTACTCAATTTCATCATTTTTCGGTGGCATCACAGGGGCAGCTTTTGTTGCTATTTCGCAATCAATTTACCCCTCTTCATTTCAGGTGACTGACAGCGTAAATTTTATGCTCAATTGTTTTTTGGGTGGCTTGGGTTTTGTCTTTGGGCCTTTGTTAGGCACACTCATATTATATTTTGGTTGGGATCTTCTCTTTGCAACGGGTAAGTATCAGCTATTGATTTATTCATCGGTTTTGATTGCGTTGATGTTGGTTTTACCCAATGGCGTGATGAGCTTATTTGGTCAAAAGAAGGTGAAGTCATGAGCATCATTCTTGAAGTCAAGCATGCTACTAAACGTTTTGGGGGTTTAACCGCTGTCAATGATGTTAGTTTTAATGTGAAAAAGGGAGAAATCTTATGTGTCATTGGCCCAAACGGTGCGGGTAAATCTACATTATTCAAATTAATAGCATCGTTCTTAAAAACAACGAGCGGCGAGATTTTGTTTGAGGGTGAGAGAATAAATGATTTGGCGCCGCATATTGTGGCACGCAAAGGGGTGGTTCGCACATTTCAAGAAACAACAATTTTTAAATCGATGACGGTTCGAGAAAATATAGTTGTTGCTCATCATCTTCGATCAAAGGCAACTTTGCTAGGTTTTTTCTTAGGTTCAAAACAAGCGCATCAAGACGAAAAAGAGTTTGGCGTGTCAGCTGACGCCATGATTGATTTTTTAGGTATGCAGACTATTCGAAACGAGTTGGCCTCAAATTTACCCCAGGGCCATTTGCGCGCTTTAGGCATGGCCATTGGTTTGGCAACTGACCCTAAAATTTTACTGTTAGACGAACCTTTTGCGGGCATGAATCATGATGAAACTATGCATATGGTGGCACTGGTACGTCGATTGCGCGACGAAAAAGGCGTAACAATTTTATTAGTTGAGCATGATATGCCTGCCGTCATGAAAATTTCTGATCGAATTGTGGTTATTAATTTTGGCGAGAAAATTGCAGAAGGTACACCACAAGAAATTCAGAATAACGAGAAAGTCATTGAAGCTTACTTAGGTTCTGAAGATGCAGCAATCGGAATGTAAATGATGACAACAATTCTTAGCTTTGAAAACGTCGAGCTTTATTACGATCATGTTTATGCCCTAAAGGGGGTATCAATTGAAGTCAGGCAAGGTGAGATCGTTGCTTTGATTGGTGCCAACGGTGCGGGAAAATCTTCAATTTTGCGAGCGATTACGGGTTTGTCTCGTATTAAGTCAGGTCAAATTTTTTACGAAGGCCAGCAGCTAGACAACACGCCAGCCGCCGAGATTGTGAATAAAGGTATTTCAATGGTGCCAGAAGGGCGTCGAGTTTTTCCTTATATGTCGGTTAAAGATAATCTATTGATGGGTGCTTTTAGTCGTAGAAATAAAGCAGAAATCGCACACTCCCTAGATAGCGTGCTCGAACGATTTCCGCGCTTACGCGAACGTTTCAAACAGCAAGCTAGTACGTTGTCAGGCGGCGAACAACAGATGATGGTGATTGGTCGGGCGCTTATGTCGAAACCTAAGCTATTACTGCTTGATGAGCCCAGTTTGGGTATTGCCCCTAAACTCGTACAAGACATTGCACGTTCAATCGTTGCCATTTCGCGTGATGAGTCAGTCAGCGTACTACTGGTTGAACAAAATAGTCGTATGGCACTATCGATTTCACAGCGCGCCTATGCTATGTCTACTGGCAAAGTTGTATTGTCTGGCGATTCTAAATCTTTGATTCATGATGATCGAATTAAAGCGGCTTACCTAGGGGCTGAAATTTAAATGATACGTATTTTAATTGTGAACCCTAACACGACACAGGTGATGACCGACAAAATCGCCGATGCAGCGAGGCAAGTGGCCAGTGCGGGTACTGAAATTATTGCAATCACCTCATCGCAAGGGCCAGCTTCCATTCAAGGCTATTTTGATGAGGCAATGAGTCTACCTGGTTTGCTGCAAGCCATTCAGCAAGCACCCGAACACGATGCCGTTGTGATAGCTTGCTTTGACGACACAGGGCTCGATGCAGCTCGTTGTTTGAGTGATAAGCCTGTTGTTGGCATTGGTGAGGCAGCATACAAAATGGCCAGTATGATTTCAAATAAATTTTCTGTGGTGACTACGCTTGCTCGGTCTGTGCCAGCCCTTGAACATAATTTACGCCGTTATGGCATGGGTCATTGCTGTGTTCGGGTTAGGTCTTCAGATGTCGCAGTGCTCGATCTTGAGCATGACAACCCAGAAGCTAAGGAAAAAATTGAAAGTGAAATATTGTTAGCGATAACAGACGACCGCGCCGAAGCCATTGTGCTGGGTTGTGCAGGCATGACTGACTTGGTAGCCTCACTATCAGCGCGTTTTGGTGTACCTGTGCTTGACGGTGTGGCGTGTGCTGTGGCTTTATGTGAAGGTATTGTGCGCATTGGCCTTAAAACGTCATCGGTTGGCGGGTACGCTACGGTGAAGTAAAAACCTATGTTGCATCATACTTAAACAACTGATCGCCACCCGCAGCATGTACTTGCGCATTAAATGACACAATGATGCGATCTTTTTCGCCTTCATAGGGCATCGCTTGATGCGGTAAATATGAGGGGAATACAACCAGTTTGCCAGGCTCTGGTGTGACGTCTAAGGTATTTTTCTGTAAGTAGGCATTGCCCATATCAACATGTGCACCGCCTAACCATTGCGTGTAAGGCCCATAAAAACGCGTAACTCCGTTTATATCGCCCAAAGTAGCGTGCTTGACCCTTTGTTTATGATCATCGCACTGAACGTAATAAACGCCTGACCAAGAGCAATTGCCATGGGTATGCACATCGTGAAAGGCCATGCCATTTTGAATTTGAAACCAACAGCCCATTAATTTTAATTGAAGGCTCATACGACCGGGTGGCCATACACCTGAGTTGGCATTCATCACTGTTTTCTGTAAGGCGTTGGCAATAAACGAAGTTAGCGATTGAAACTCAGGTAGTTGTATGCGTTCGAGCAAATTATCTTCGCTGGCATAAAAAGGCTTTTGTGATGTGGATGTGTCAGTCTGCTGTGTGTCATGGTCTGCGACAAAAGACTGCGCTAAATGTGTGACTCGCATCGCGTTAAAGGCACGGGCTAACGTTTCATTGATGTTTTGAGCATCTTCAATATGATGCATTTCAAGGGGAACGGGCCAATTAATTGTATTCATTCTTAGACAGTCAGAGTGGAAGTGATAGTAGGAGAGTCAAATCGCCAATTTATTCTAATTAGCAAAAGACAATCATGGTTAGGAAGTTGTTATGCGCCTGCTTTAAAATTAATGGGGCGTAAGTTTTCTTCTAAGTGCTAGGTAGGCTGGCTCAGCGTTGGCTTGATGGTGTGAACTGTCTGCATAAGCGTCATGCTGACTAGGTATGCAGTGTGAATCAGCATTTAGCGCCATTTCAGGTAAAGTCGCCGCAGGTAAGGTGCCTTTAGGCAGTGTTAAAGACCAACCTGTTTTTTGATTAAAATTTTCAATATCTTCGATGGTGTCAATATCAACCGTAAAGTGATCGTTTTGAACGTCAATGTAACTGACTAAATTTGGGTTTTGGTCAATGAATTTACGACAATACATATTTTTATCGTTGGCTAACATTTGTTCAACAGCGATTCTAGAAAAAATAATTGGGTTACCTCTTTGGCCTTCGAATCTGGGTATTAATATCTCACCGTTCAGCCGCTTTTTAAATGCTGCAATCAGACTCGTGATGTCTTCGGCATTAACCAAAGGTTGATCGCACAACATCATGATGACCGCATCATATTTAGTGCCAATTGCTTCAATACCTATACGTACAGAGCTCGGCTGCCCATTTTCAGGTGTTGGGTTACGAATAATTTGAACAGGGAATTGCTCAACTGATGGCTCAACCCGATCATGGTAGAACCCCGTTACAACAATCACTTCATCTACCCCTGCGCCACTGAGCGCAATTAAGTGTCGGTTGATGAGCGGAACACCTTGCAAATTTAATAACGCTTTAGGTTGGTTCCCCATACGGCTGCCTTGCCCTGCAGCGAGCAGAACGGCACCCACACTTAGACGTGAATAAAGACCACCACCTTGTTTTAATATACAGCCCATAATCATGCCTCTTACTTTTATGCTTGTATGAGCAATAGAATGATTGCCCAATCATGTCGTAACTTAATCATTGTTTATCGGTGAAACGGTGATGCTGAGTAACTGATTCGTTCAATTTGTTGAGGAGAAAAATGCCCTCGTTATGCTGCGTATGAATGAATGGCTTGACGTTTGCGTTTTAAGGTTAAGTCAACTAACCCCTCTAAACTGTTTAAATGACTAACGGCCATAAACCCTGAAATAAACTGTCTACTACCTTGTATAGCCAGTGACTGGGGCGCTTCAACCGTCGGGTGTAACCAGAATACATCGGCCCCCATTTGCTTGACTGATTGTAATACTTTGGGCAATTCTTCAGGGGGGTCAGTATCGTAGCCATCGCTTAATACAAATAACATATCACGACGCCCTAAACCTCGAATGCGTTGACCATTTGGGCCACGTTGACATTGCACTAAAAATTTCTGTAGGTTACTGGCAATGCGTGTGCCGCCACCAAACCCAAATGTGACTGAGTTTATTTTTTCTTGAACACGGCCACTGTTTTTCTTGAGTAAGGTGGTCACTTCAATGAGAGACGTATGAAAAACAAACACTCGAGCATTCATAATCTGGCAAAACGAGCGTGCCATTCGTAAAAAAAAGGGGGCGTGCGCTTCCATCGATTTACTCACATCAACCAGTATGAATACCTTAGGTAATACCGTTTTTCTTTTTTTGGTTTGTAGCTGAATCAGTTCACCTGCTGTGCCCATAGCATGTCGAATCGATTCACGTAAATCAATTTTGGTGGCGTGTGCACGATGCTGATAAGTTTGAATCAACTTTTTACGTAATTGGCTCTGCAGGGGGTAAATTAATCTGTCGAGTTGCGCACTATCATGGGGCAACCAGTCACCTAGGGGTTTTTCAGCCAGTGGGTCCACTCGGCTAGCGCCACCTTGAGCTTGGTCAGCACCTGATTCATCTTCACCAGATTGACCCTGTGCCAACCCGACGGTGCCTTGATTGGCTGAGGTGGGAACGCTTTCGCCTTTACTTTTAATTTCTAAAATCAGTTCAGGTAATGACTTACCTTGTTTTTTTTGTTGCGACGATTTAACTGTACCTTTGATTCGATGTGGGAACCAATAGGCATTGAAAAGTTCAGGGAAAAGTTGCCATTGTTTTTGTGATGACGATGCAATGCCACGCCAATATTTTTCGATTTTCTCGAAGTCTTGAATGCCGGCTAGGGTAGTGATTTTTACCATGGCTTGCAGTTCAGCCAAACCAATCACAAAACCATGGTCGCGCAGATAAACTACAAAATTTCGTATATTTTGATCTGGGTTTAATGTTCGTTCGAGGCTTTCGTTCACGGTGCTGTTAAGACGATTAGGTTCATGCATTAACGCTTTATGCACGCGAAGGCATCACGCCTGCATCAATACCGACACGCGGTTGCGATCCCATGAGTTTTGTCAGCACTTCATCAGAAATTTGCCATTGATCACTGCGCGTTTTTAGTAATGCGCTCAAGCTTTGCGCCAGTTCAGCAGGGTCTTGAGGCAAAGCCTTTAATTCGCGAGCACATAAAATTCTTATCCAATCAAGGGTTTCAGCAACGCCCGGTATTTTGTCGAGATCTTGTTTTCGTAATTGGTGGATAAACAAAACAGCTTGTTGAATTAAGTCTGCATTCGCTTGCGGGACAAGTGTTTGCACAATGGTCATTTCACGTGCCACGCTGGGGTAGTCAACATAGTGAAACAAGCAACGTCGACGCAGAGCATCTGATAAATCTCGTGTGCCGTTACTTGTTAAGATCACCAGTGGGTGACTCTTGGCTTGAATAGTGCCCAGTTCAGGCACTGAAATTTGAAACTCCCCTAACAGCTCTAACAGGTAGGCCTCAAAAGACTCGTCGGCACGATCAATTTCGTCAATTAGTAAAACGGCGGGTTGTTCAGAGGTAATGGCTTGCATGAGCGGTCTTTGTAGCAAAAACTCTTCGCTGAACAAGTCGTCACGTAAAGACGATTGACCCGACCCTTCCGCTTCTCGAAGACGTATCTCGAGTAGTTGACGACTGTAATTCCATTCGTAAACCGACTGGTTTAGATCTAAACTTTCGTGACACTGAAGACGAAACAAAGGGCGGTTAAGCGCGGTTGCAGCCGCTCGTGCGATGGCCGTTTTACCTACCCCAGCTTCTCCTTCCAGAAGAATAGGTCGATCAATGGTTAGACCCATCCAGACGATTTCTGCCAAACTGTTGTCAGCAATATAACCAGACTGAGCTAACCGTTCAGAAATATCTTTGACGTTCATACAGACTGCCTTTAATTCGGGTGTTGTTTGATAAAGCTGGGTGTGGCTTGTTGTTGAACGGTTATTTACCAACGAGTCTTGCGAAAAAGTTTTTAATCAGCATCCAGGCTATGGCTAAGCCGTTTAATTCACTTTGTAATTTTGGTGCCTCAGTGTTGGCTGCCGTGGTTTGGTGGTTCGATGACCCTGCATGAGAACTGCCTGTTTGACCTACAGCCGTCTCACCCTCTGAGCCTTGACCTACTGGGCTTAATGAAGCGCCCATTGCTTTGGCTTTGATGTCGAAGTTATTGGCGAATTGCTGCAAAATCATGTCAGACACAGAAGTCATCATGCGGCCACCAAACTGTGCAAATTTACCGTTCACAATCACAGAGGCTTTGCCCGTTAGGGTAACGTTATGCTCATCAACTTTAGTGATGGTGGCCGTTAAGTTCATTGACGCTGATGAACCGCTTCTATCAGCACCTTTGCCTAAAAGCTGAATTTGTTTAGTGGCTTCGTCAACGCCAAGCACTTCAATATCACCCGCGAAGGCGGCAGAAGCAGGCCCAACTTTAACTTTGACACTGCCTTTGTAGTGGGTGTCGTCAACTTGTTCAGTAATAGTGGCCCCTGGCATACAGGTTGCCAACTCAGTAATGTTAGACAGCACAAGCCAGCAAGCTTTTTCGTTCGCGGCAATAGGGTACTGCTTATCAATGGTGACTTCCATTACTTAATTCCTTTAATTTAAAAAAAATCAAACCGACTTGAACGTTTATTCAAATCGGTTTGAGTCGTGAAGCAAACTAGTTAATGTTCAAGTTGTTTTTCTTTAACTCTTTCCAAGTACGAAATGCGGTGTGCGGCATATCAATATGGGTCACACCCACGTGGGCAAACGCATCGACCATTGCTGCTGTAAAGGTTGGAATGCTGCCGACGTGTGGTGATTCAGCGACGCCTTTTGCACCGATGGGGTGATGAGGCGATGGCGTGACGGTGTGGTCTGTTTCCCAATGTGGGGTTTCAACCGCAGTGGGTATAAAGTAGTCCATCAATGAATTGCCCTGAATATTGCCTTGGGCATCAAATGACAATAACTGACCCATCGCCACAGCAAAGCCTTCTGTTAACCCGCCATGAATTTGACCTTCAATGATCATGGGGTTGATGCGAGTGCCACAATCATCTAAGGCATAGAAGCGTCTAATTTTGGTCTCGCCAGTCGAGCGATCAATGTCAACAACGGCTAAGTAAATGCCAAATGGGAAGGTAAAGTTGGGTGGGTCGTAGTAGTGAACGGCCTCGAGACCTGGCTCTAAACCTTCTGGTGGTTGGTGGTAAGCCGCCCATGAAATGTCTTTCATGGTTTTAAACTTGTCGTCGTTGCCTCTGACTTTGAAACGGTCAACTTCCCACTCAAGATCAGCTTCACTCACTTCTAGTAATGAGGCTGCAATTTTTTTCGCCTTGGCATGAATTTTTCTTGACGCCATCGCAATCGCTGCGCCGGCAACAGGGGTGGAACGTGAACCGTAAGTACCTAAACCATAAGGTGCAGTATTGGTGTCACCTTCTTCAACCTGAATCACTTCAGAAGAGATGCCAAGTTCTGTTGCAATGATTTGGGCATAGGTGGTTTGATGACCTTGACCTTGTGAAATGGTGCCCATTCTGGCGATTGCGCTACCAGTTGGGTCAACCCGAATCTCACATGAGTCAAACATGCCAATACCTAAAATATCGCAAATTTTACTTGGGCCTGCACCCACAACTTCGGTAAAGGTGACTAAACCGATACCCATCAAAGTTGGCGAGTTGGGGTCAGCACGCTTGGCTGCTTGTTCAGCACGTAAACCTTTGTAGTCGACCGCATCAAGCACTTGTGTGAGCGCTCTTTGGTAGTCGCCTGAGTCGTATTCAAAGCCAAAAGCTGAGGTGTAGGGGAACTGTTCTTTCTGTATAAAGTTCTTTTCACGAATTTCAGCTTTGTCCATATTGAGCTTTTGCGCCAACACGTCAACCATGCGCTCAATCAAATAAACGGCTTCGGTTACCCTAAAAGAACATCGATACGCTACGCCACCGGGGGCTTTGTTGGTGTAGACGCCTTTTACTGAGCAGTGTGCAGCAGGAATGTCGTATGAACCTGAGCAGATGTGAAAAAACCCTGCAGGGAATTTGCTGGGGTCAGCACAGGCGTCAAAGGCGCCATGGTCAGCAAGTACATTAACGCGTAAGCCCTGAATTTTGCCATCAGAGGTTGCGGCCAATTCACCACTCATGTGATAGTCACGTGCAAAGGCGGTTGAAGACAAGTTTTCAATACGGTCTTCAACCCACTTAACTGGGCGTCCTAGAACAATTGATGCCACGATTGCGCACACATAGCCGGGGTAAATGCCTACCTTGTTGCCAAAGCCACCGCCGATATCGGGCGAAATGATGCGTACTTTTGATTCAGGAATACCTGACAGCATCGATACAACCGTACGCACTACGTGAGGTGCCTGACTAGTAATGTATGTCGTGAGATCGCCTTTAATAGGGTCAAACGAAGCGACGCAGCCACATGTCTCGAGAGGGCAAGGGTGAACGCGTGGGTACATCATATCTTGCGATACGATGATGTCGGCCTTTTCAAAGGCGAGGTCAGCGGCAACTTTGTCGCCAGCTGTCCAGGTGAAGATTTCGTTGGGGTGATTGCGTTTGCCGTGCGCCCCTTCGGTTTTTCCAACCAAGTCTTCACGTAACACTGGGGCATCAGGTTTCAGCGCACTTAACGGGTCAATGACCACGTCAAGCTCTTCGTACTCAACCCAAACAGCTTCTTTGCCATCGGCGGCGGCGTAACGTGTTTCAGCAACCACGACGGCCACTTCTTGCATCTGAAAATGCACTTTTTCGTCGGCTAGAACAGCTGCCACGTCGCCCGCTAGGGTGGGCATCCAGTGCAGCTTAAGAGGCTTTAAGTCTTCTGCTGTCAGAACAGCTAAAACACCTGGTATTTTAAGCGCTTCTTCTTTGTGAATGGCTTTAATGCGAGCATGGGCAAGTGGCGAGCGTACGATGTCCATATAAACCATGTTGGGCATTTTAATGTCGTCAACATAGGTACCTTTGCCTTGAATAAAGCGGGCGTCTTCTTTGCGTAGGCGAGAGTCGCCCATGCCCATCAGCGCGGCTTCACGATCTTGTAAGGGTGCATTCATGTGATGTCTCCGTAACGTGTTGGTTAAGTAGCCTTAAGCTGCTGCAGTCGCTGTTTCTTGTAATTTTTTTGCGGCGTATTGCACGGCTTTGACAATATTTTGGTAGCCCGTACAGCGGCATAAATTGCCTGAAATACCTATACGTATTTCTTCCTCGGTAGGGTTTGGGTTTTCTTGCAATAAACGGTAGCTTCTTACTAACATGCCTGGGGTACAGTAACCGCATTGCAAACCATGTTCTTTATAGAAGCCTTCTTGCACGGCATGAAGTACGCCATTTTGCGCCAAACCTTCAACCGTTAAAATGTCGCTACCTTCGCATTGAACCGCCAAATGAGTACAAGATTTCACTGAATCACCGTCTATATCAACGGTACAGGCGCCACAGTGACCGGTTTCACAGCCAATGTGTGCACCCGTTAAATTCAGTTGCTCTCTTAAAAAGTGAATCAGTAGCGTACGATGCTCAACGGCCTCTTCAACTTTTTTACCGTTGATGTTCATGCTGACTAGAGTTTTACTCATGATGTGTGTCTCCGAATATGAGGTCAATTAACGTATTTGGCTTGCGGCATCGATTAACGCGCGTTTGGTCATAACACCAGCCATGGCAGTTTTGTATTCCGCATCACCGCGCAAATCCTCTGCTGGGTTGCATACAGCGGTTACAGCATCTACTACCTTATTTAGAAGCTCTTCAGACAAGGCTTGACCCATTAATAGATTTTCGGCTTCAGTTGCACGCAAGGCCGTATCGGCTACGTTAGTTAAGCCAATACGAACCATCGAAACTTTGTCGCCATCCATTTGTAAAACAATAGCGGCTGCTGCAGTTGCCCAATCACCTGTTTTACGCTTTAGCTTAAAGTAAGCTGTACCGGTGTTTGCGGGTAGCGGTGCAATATGTATTTCTGTCAAAATCTCGTTTTCTTTCAGATCTGTCATGTAGGTGCCATGAAAGAAATCTACCGCCTTGACTGATCGTTCGCCATCAGGGCCTGTCAGTAAAAAGGTCGCGTCTAAGGCCATCATGATCGCAGGGTGGTCGTTAGCTGGGTCGCCGTGCGCAATATCACCACCAATCGTGCCGCGGTTGCGAACTTGTGGGTCAGCAATGAGTTTGACAGCCTTGGGAATAAGGGACACTTTTTCTTTCAGTAAATCTGAATTAAGCAAGGCGCTTTCAACGGTCATAGCTCCAATTTTAATCATGCCAGCTTCTTCTTTGATACCTCTGAGCTGTTCGATTTTGTTCAAATCAATCAAGTGTGGTGGCTCGGCGAAGCGTAATTTCAT
>CALBMZ010000237.1 GCA_937896225.1 uncultured Alcaligenaceae bacterium
GTACCTGTGGCAGTCAGTTCATTGGGCGTTGATCATTGGCAAAGGGTTGTGGTTGATCAAGAGTTTTCAATTCAAGCTAAATCTTTCTGTTTTTTACATGTTTCCTCATGTTTCCCTCGAAAGGGAGCAGATGTTATGTTGCAAGCATATGGGCGAGCCTTTCGTGCAACAGACGATGTCACACTGGTCATTAAAACATTTGCCAACCCTCACAATAATATCCATATTTGGCTCGCTGAGTTACAAAGAGATGACCCGAATTTTCCTGACGTTCAAATTATTGAAACCGATTTAAGCGATTCGCAATTAAAAGCGCTTTATTCACAGTGTCAGGTGCTTATTGCCCCAAGTCGTGCTGAAGGCTTTGGTTTACCTATGGCTGAAGCTTTGCTGTCAGGCTTAGCAGTCGTGACAACAGGGTGGGGTGGGCAAAACGATTTTTGTACTTTAGAGAATTCTTGGTTAATTGACTTCAAGTTTGTTCGAGCGCAATCTCATTTTGATCTATGGGTATCGGCGTGGGCTGAACCTGACGAAAATCATTTATGTCAATTGTTACAAGAGGTGTATAAAACACCATTACAACAACGCCTTCAACGAACGGCAGTAGGTAGAAAATTATTGTTAGACCAATTTAGTTGGTCGCAGGCTGCCAAGCGTGTGGTCGACGCGGCTCGCCAATGGTCTGCTGTTTCGTTCGTACCTGAAATACGCATAGCATGGGTCACTTCTTGGAATACCAAGTGTGGCATTGCGACGTATTCCGAACATTTAATCAACAACATGTCTCACGATGTCACCATACTTGCAGCATACGCAAACGTATTGCTAACGCCAGATGGTGATAATGTTAAAAGGTGTTGGAACACGAGTGAAAGTGAGACTCTTGACGATCTGTCGAAAGCTGTCAAAAAAAGTCAATGTCATACTTTAGTGATTCAGTTTAATTATGGTTTTTTTAACTTTAATTATTTTTCAAAGTTTTTAAATGAGCAAATTGATTTAGGTGTAAAAGTTGTTGTAGCACTTCATGCTAA
>CALBMZ010000238.1 GCA_937896225.1 uncultured Alcaligenaceae bacterium
TTGGCAGCAAGTGCTGTAACAGGCATGGGGCAGGTGCATGCGGCAGAAAACATTTCTTGGGGTGGCTCTAATCCAGGCGGGGTAATGTATTACATGGTTGGCACCGCCGGAACAATTATTTCTGAGAAGCTTCCACAGTACAACGTCACACAAGTCACGACAGGCGGTTCGACAGAAAACGCTAAGCGCCTCATAAAGGGTGAATTAGATATGGGCATTGTTTATGGTGCCCACGTGTTTATGGCGCAAAAACCAGAAGGCCCCTTTAAAGATGGCGCCAAAGGTACCATGTTGCGGGGCGTGGCAAAAGCCTATTCTGGCCCGACTTATTTTGTTACATTGCCAGGCTCAGGTATAACCAAACTCTCAGACTTAAAGGGTAAAAAAGTTGCTTTAGGCCCACCCGGCTCTGGTACAGTTTTTAACTGCCAAAATATTTTACGTGCTACCAATTTACTCAATGATGTAAAACCCAGCTTGATGACCTTTGCCGATGCAGGGCGTGCGTTGGGCAATGGGCAAATTGATGCATTTTGTCAGTCTTCTGCTCCAGCCGCGGCTGTTAAAGAGTTGGCTGAAACAAAGGGCGCTGTTATTTTGCCATACAGCCCTGAGGAAATGAAGGCGATTACAACAACCTATCCTTTTTATAACCGTGCCACCATGCCAGCAACAACCTACAAAGGTGTGCCTGCAGTTGACTTACCTTATTTGACTGTTTATTGGGTTGCACATGAGCGGGTATCGAATCAAGCCATTAAAGATATGCTCACCTTAATGTATCAACCTGCAATTAAAGACCGTTTGAAAGCAGGCCATAAAGCATGGGCTCAAATGTCGCCTGATGTGAAGAACTTTGAAGCGTTAGGGGTTCCTATGCATCCAGGTGCCACGCTTTACTATTCAGAAAATGGCTTATCAGACAAGTAACGAACAGAAGCACAACATCAATAGGTGATGTGGGCGGTGAGTCTAATTTGACGACCGCCCAATCTATTTGCATTCATCTTAAGAGCTGAGCGAATTTATGACGGGGTTTATTGCCACGTGGTTTCCACCTGTATCTTCCGCTAAACGAACATTGTCAGGTAGCTACGCCGTTCTTTATGGCTTGATCGCAGCAACCTTTTCCTTTTGGTATCTTTATACATCAGGCTTTGGTATCGTTTCTTCCGAAACGAATCGAGGCTTTTATCTAATGTTTACCTCAGTATTGGTTTTTTTAAATTTTCCAGCTTTTAAAAAAAACGAAACAACCAAACCATCTTTAATGGATTGGTTATTTATTTTTTTAGCGATTGCATCCATTGGTTATTGGATGAACCAATACATGAGCTACGCCTTTAACCGTGTGAGCGACCCCAATCAATGGGACCTAATCATGGGCGCGTGTGCAATTGCTGTTGTGTTAGAGACGAGCCGGCGCGTGTTGGGTTGGGCAATACCCATCATATGTATTGTATTTTTGATGCAGTTATATTTTGGCCCATATCTGCCAGGCAAATTAAGTCATGATGGTATGTCTATAGAACGCATTATTGAGTTCACTTTTTCAACTCAAGAAGCAATGTTTGGCGTCATCACGGCGACGTTTGCAACGTTCGTTTTCCCTTTCATGATATTTGGGGCATTTTTAGAACGCAGCGGTGCGGGACAGTTTTTTATGGACTTTGCGACGGCGCTGACTGGTCGTTGGCGAGGCGGACCAGCCAAGATTGCTGTACTAAGTTCGGCCTTGTTTGGCTCAATATCAGGGTCATCCGTTGCTAATGTTGTCGCCTCGGGCACATTCACGATACCCATGATGAAGCGTATTGGTTTTAAACCGCATCACGCAGCTGGTATAGAAGCCATAGCATCGACTGGGGGCCAAATTATGCCCCCAGTCATGGGGGCTGGCGTTTTTATATTAGCAACCTTGACACAAACCGAATATCTCGTCATCGCAGCGATGAACATCATACCTGCCGTTTTGTTCTTCTTTTTTGTATTACTCATGGTTGATTTAGAAGCTTTAAGAACCGGGCTAAAAGGCTTGCCTGCGGCTGAAATACCCAACCTTGGTAAGGTATTACGTGATGGTTGGCATCATATTATTCCTCTCTTAGTTGTCATCACATTACTGATGATGGGTTATTCACCTGATTTTGGTGCGTTTTGGGGCATTGTGTGTACGACAGTTTTGTCGTGGCGTCATAAAAAAACAGCCATGGGTGTAAAAGACATATTCAGGGGTATGGTAATGGGAGCCAGCAGTAATGCTGCGGCTGGCGCGGCCATTGGAAGCCTAGGGGTCATTATTGGCGGCATTATTTTGTCTGGTCTTGGTCTAAAGTTTTCGGCTATTTTGGTTGAATTCGCGGGTGGAAGTTTGTTCATTACCGTTATGCTTGTGACCTTGATTTCGGTCATTATTGGTATGGGAAGTAGTACTACCGGCTCATATATTATTTTGGCGGTTGTAGCGGCCCCAGCGCTGATTCAACTGGGTGTTCCTGAGGTGCATGCACATTTAGTTGTTTTTTATGCGGCGTGTTTATCAAACATTACCCCACCAGTTTGTGTTTCAGCTTTTGCCGCGGCAGCTATAGCAAAGGCCGACCCTATGAAAAGTGGGTTTGCAGCCCTAAAATTTGGCACCACGTTAGCCTTAATTCCTTTTAGTTTTGTCTATGTTCCTGAGCTTTTGTCACAAGGCACAGCGATTGAAGTTATAGCAGCCACTATTTGCTACATTGCAGGTTATGCGGCGTTGGCTATTGCTATTCAAGGGTTAGATTTTTTCGGACTCAAACTATCTTCACTTCAACGCATACTATTTTTCTTGGTGGCAGCGTGTTTTATGTTGCCTCTTATCATCTGGATTAAATTTTTGGGTGTTGTACTACTGGCTGCTATTTGGGCCTTAAACTTTAAAAAAACTATACAGAGGCAATAAAAATGAAAAAAATGCTAAAGCTTTTACTTGTTCTTGTATTCGTGCCTTGGCTGGCTTTTGCAAGCCCAACCGTACAGCAGCCACAAGTTGAAAACCCAGCTCGGGTTTTATTAATAGGCAATAGTTATTTATATTACAACGACAGTTTGCACAATCACCTACGTCGTATGATTGCTGCAGCTAACCCTGATCTGGGAAAAAAACTGAAGTACAAATCAGCCACGATAGGCGGCGCATGGCTTGATCAACAACCTATTGATTGGTTAACAACACCAGGTCAACTTGGCATTAAGGAACCTTTTGAGTTGGTTATTCTTCAAGACAATAGTTCTGCCGCACTGTCTGATAAAAACCAATCTAGAAGTTTAAAGGCCTCCGCTGCCGCTGCTCAGCTCATTACTCAGCGTGGCGGGAAAGTTGCTTTATATATGCCGCATGCTTATATTGCACCCAACAAAGCTGTTGATCCTGAAAAATATTACCAAAATAGAAGCTTTTTACACTAAAGCTGGCAATGAATTGAATGCATTAGTCATTCCGGTGGGTTTGGCGTTTAAAAATGCTTATGCAAAATATCCGGGTATAAAACTTCAGCAGTCATACGACGGTAGCCATCCAACTTTATTGGGTACTTATTTAGCTGCTGCAACGTGTTATGCAGCAATCTATGGTGAGTCGCCAGTTGGAAATACGTTTGATGCGTTTGGTCAAATTGACCCCGAAACTTTAAAAAAACTACAAACGGTTGCTCAAGACACAGTG
>CALBMZ010000239.1 GCA_937896225.1 uncultured Alcaligenaceae bacterium
GAGCAGTTGTCTGATATGGGTGCTTCAGCTTTGGCAGCAGGTTATGGCGCGTTGTCGTGCGACCATATTGAGCACTTAAGCCAAGCGGGTATTGCTGCAATGAAAGTCGCTGGCACGGTTGCAGTACTTTTACCGGGTGCTTATTATTTTTTACGTGACACAAATTTGCCACCTATTGCGGCCTTGCGAAGTGCTGGGGTACCGATGGCCGTAGCAACCGACCATAACCCAGGCACCTCACCAACCCTGAGTTTATTACTGATGCTTAATATGGCGAGTACTTTATTTCGTCTAAAAGTAGATGAAGCGCTTGATGGTGTGACACACCATGCTGCGGCTGCTTTGGGTATGCAAAATACTCACGGACGTATTGGGGCAGGCATGCCAGCCAATTTTGTTTTGTGGTCGGTCAGTCATATTGAAGAATTGGTTTACTGGATAGGTCAGCGACCGTTATGTCATGTGGTACGTCAAGGTCGAAAAATGAAGTAAGAGTCTCATGTATTTTTAATGCTTGGTGTGTGCTTCCCGTTCATGGCCATGGGTCAAATTGTCTTGTCAAATGGCCTAACTACCAAACTGAATGAATGACTAGACTATGCTTTCAAATGATTGGTATGGCGAAGATAGCTTAAGGCGGGCTGGCAGCGGAAAGTCGTTCAACTTTTTGTATAATCAGTTCATGCTTAATACCCAGCCCTATCTAACCGCCGCGCTATACCAATTTGTTGACTTACCCGATTACGTCGAGTGGCAACTTCCACTTAAAGCCTTTTGTGATCAGCGCAACGTAAAAGGCTCTTTATTGCTTGCTCGCGAAGGCATCAACGGCACCATTGCGGGCCCTAAAGAGGGCGTTTTGGCCGTGCTGGCTTTTTTGCGTGCTGACCCTCGTTTATCGAATTTGCCGCACAAAGAGTCTTGGACAGACAAGCTGCCATTCAGTCGCATGAAGGTTAAGCTCAAAAAAGAAATCGTTACCCTTAGAGTGCCAGAACTTGACCCCAACAAGACGGTGGGCCAATACGTCAAACCTGCTGACTGGAACGCCTTGCTAGCCGACCCAGATGTGCTGGTTATCGACACCCGAAACGATTATGAAGTGGCGATTGGCACCTTTAAAGGTGCGGTTAATCCCAACATTAAAAACTTTGTGCACCTGCCTGCTTGGCTTGACGCTCAAGAATACCTTAAAGGTGAGGCTGCTCAAAAAACTAAAGTAGCCATGTTTTGTACGGGTGGCATTCGCTGCGAGAAATCGACAGCCCTTTTAAAAATGCGCGGCGTAGAACAGGTTTACCATCTGCAAGGTGGCATTCTCAAATACTTAGAAGAAATTCCGCCCGAGCAAAGTAAATGGGAAGGTGAGTGTTTTGTGTTTGATGAGCGCGTCAGCGTTGATCACAGTTTGCATGTGGGTAGCCATGAATTGTGCCGTTCATGCCGCTGGCCGCTGAGTCAAGCCGATAAACAGTCGCCACATTATGTTTTGGGCGTCAGCTGTGCACATTGCCACGGTCAGCGCACGCCAGAACAAAAAAATCGTTTGGCTGAGCGCCAGCGCCAAGTAGAAATTGCCGAGTCTAGGGGTGAAGTACATGTTGGTGAGCGACAGCATGTGTCGCTTAGCGATAAAGTTAAAACCATCGTTCAAAGCTCAACCGAGATGAATGAACCAACTATATGAATGAAACGTCAAGAAGGTAGACGTGTTGAAACGAGTCAACTGTCGCCACATGTCTCACATTAAGCAAAATTAAGGCTGGTTCAGACAATTTGTAATGGGCTACTTCAAGGTGTTTTCTTTAATCATATTCAATACAGCTCGATTCAAATCGCTATTGGGCTTGGCCATTTCACACAACAAATTAAAGTGGTTGCAACAAGCCGCTTGTACACGCGTAACAGGGTAACCCTTTGAGCTATAAGCTTGTTCATAGACTTCAGTTTGATTCTTGAAGCCATCGGTCTCTAAGCCACCGACTGCCAGCACCAACGGTACGGGTGTTTCAGGCAAATGAAAAAGCGGGCTTAGACGTTCGGCTTGTTCTGTATGCAAGTTAAGCCACTCGTTATGATAGGTGTCGCACAGTGGCCTTAAGTCGTAAAGGCCGCTTAAACCGACCCCACCGCAAATAACGTTTTCTGGTAACTGATACTCGGCTTGCCAGTTAGGGGCAATTAACATACCCACTAAGTGTCCGCCAGCAGAGCTGCCTGCAACATATATTTGTTTGGGGTCAATCCCATAGGTACTTGCATTTTTGTATAACCATGCAATGGCACTACGAACTGATCTAACAATTTCAGCAAGTGTGGCTTGAGGTGCCAAAGGGTACTCTAAAACGGCAACAGTTACACCTGCATCGGTATAGGTTTTTGCCATCAAAGCTGCATCTTCTTTAGTTTGTGACCGCCAGTAGCCACCATGAATGTAGACTAGAACCGGTGCTGGGCAATTATTTTTTTTAGCTGGAAATATATCAATTCGTTCTGCAATGGAATGTCCGTATGGTAGGTCAAAGACACCTGCACAATGATTACGAGATAACGCTGATAATTCAGCATACTCATGAACGCAGGCATCAAAATCAACTACTGAGGCACGGGCGTTGTATTGAATATTGCGCTCGTCAATGTTTGCAAAGTTGAGGTCGATGGGTTGGTTGGTGGTAGGAGTCATAAGTGAGGTGTTTTTATTAAAGTTCAATTGAAACTATCTTAATCTGTATTCATGAATGTGAACATGTAAAAACCCCCTTTGTGTTTTTCAACAATTGGTGCGAGGGTTTCATAACCATGCTTTTAAGAACGGGGTAGTCACTTTTAATTAATTAGAAAAGTACCTTAAGGTTCAATTATCTGTTTCGCAGGAATTAAGTTTCGAATATCTTGAGTCGTTACTGGTCTAAGTGCATGAGAAGTTTTGACCCGACATATAATCTTGGCATGCTAACTGCTCGTATCACCTCTTTGAAAGTACTGTCTGTCATTCCACCCATGACACAGCTCAATACGCCTTACCCGTCGACGGCATATTTAACGGGGTTTTTGCGTTCGCGCCATATTGAAGCCGTGCAAGAAGACTTGGCTTTGGCGTTGGTGTTGCGTTTGTTGTCAGCAAAGGGCCTGAATCAAGTCGCGCAGCAGGTTCAATGCATAGCCTTTCATAACCGTAGCCCCGCCCTTGAGTCTTTTTCGGCGCAGTTGACTCGTTATTTACGTACGATTGAACCCGTCATTGCTTTCTTGCAAGGTCGAGATTCAACTTTGGCGCATCGCATTGTCAGCCGACAGTATTTGCCAGAAGGCCCACGTTTTGACACGCTTGATGCCTATGTTGATGATGAATCAGGTGACCCGTTGGGGTGGGCGTTTGGTGCACTCGGTATGCAAGATCGTGCCAAGCATTTAGCCACTCTGTATTTGAATGACTTGGCTGATGTGTTGCGCGATGGGGTTGATGAACGTTTTGAATTTGTGCGATATGGCGAATCGTTGGCCGCTAGCCAACCCACTTTTGACCGTTTGGCTCAGGCGTTAGCTGCGCCGCCCACTTTAGTTGACGACGTGCTAAAGCAGTTAACCCTAGAGGCTATTGCTCGCCATACGCCCACGGTGGTGCTTCTGTCTGTGCCATTTCCCGGTACAGTTTACGCAGCCTTTCGCATTGCTCAAACTATCAAAGCGCATCACCCAAACATTCAAATTGTGTTGGGGGGTGGGTTTGCCAACACTGAGTTGCGTGAGCTGACTGAGCCCCGTGTATTTGATTTTGTAGATTTTGTAACGCTTGATTCGGGTGAACGACCCTTATTGTCGTTGCTTGATTTTCTGCAAGGTAAACGATCAGCGCAACGCTTGGTGCGTACCTTTATGCGCGACGACACCACAGCTCAGGTTCGCTATGTGAACATGGTTGAGCCTGAAGTGCCCTTTGAAGAAGTCGGAACTGCGACTTGGGATGGCCTACCTCTGCATCACTACTTATCGTTGCTTGATATGCTGAACCCCATGCATCGCCTCTGGAGCGACGGGCGTTGGAACAAGCTTACTGTTGCCCACGGTTGTTACTGGAAGAAGTGTAGCTTTTGTGATGTCAGCCTAGATTATATTGGGCGCTATGAAACGGCCTCAGCCGAGGTGCTGGTTGATCGCATTGAAGCAATTGTTAAGGAAACCGGTCAAACAGGTTTTCATTTTGTGGATGAGGCCGCCCCGCCTAAAGCTTTGAAGGCTCTAGCACTAGAACTGATTAAGCGTGACTTGGGTATTTCATGGTGGGGCAATATTCGCTTTGAAAAAACCTTTTCACCAGAGTTATGTGATTTACTCGCTCAAAGTGGTTGCATTGCGGTATCGGGCGGGCTTGAAGTGGCTTCTGATCGTTTGTTGAATTTGATGAAGAAGGGCGTTTCGGTCGATCAAGTGGCCCGCGTTACCCGTGCCTTCAGTGATTCAGGCGTGTTGGTGCATGCTTACTTGATGTTTGGTTTCCCCACGCAAACAGTTCGCGATACCGTTGATGCCTTAGAGTATGTTAGGCAACTGTTTGCCAATGGTTGTATGCAAAGCGGTTTCTTTCATCGCTTCACGTGTACGGTTCATTCACCTGTGGGCTTAAACCCCGCAGAATACGGCGTGACGCTTAACCCGTTACCCGAAGTTAGTTTTGCTAAAAATGACATTGGTTTTAATGACCCCACCGGGGTTGATCATGCTGCTTTAGGTGTGGGTTTACGCAAAGCGATTTATAACTTTATGCACGGTATTGGTTTAGAAGAAGACGTACGCAACTGGTTTGACTTTAATGTGCCTAAAACGCGTGTTAAAAAAGATCAAATCGAGCGCGCACTGAGGGCATGAAGCTGAGTCTCGCAATCGTGCAACGCATGGGTTGCTTAAAAAAGCAGGTTAATCTTTTGTATCAACACCTTTTTTAAAGGCAGCCCTATGTCAATTACTGCTCATGAACAAGATTATGAATCTGAAACGATTCGCGCCCTACGAAATGATTTGGCGCTAGCATTGCGTGCCGCAGCCCACCACGGTTTGTCTGAAGGGGTTTGTAATCACTTTAGTGTTGAAATACCCGATGAGAGCGGTCGTTTTTTGTTGAACCCTCAAGGTTTGCTGTGGCATGAAATTCAAGGCGACGACATCGTCATGGTTGATACCCAAGGTAAGCGTTTGGCGGGTCGACACCCGGTTGAATCAACTGCCATGTTTATTCATGCTGCCGTTCACCGTATTGCCAAAAAAGCCTGTGTGCTTCATACGCACATGCCTTACGCTACGGCGTTAACGTTAACGCGCGAACGTGCACTCGACACCGCACTTTCACAAAATGCCATGCGTTTTCACGGCAGAGTGGCGGTTGATGAGCATTACAACGGCTTTGCGCTTGACGCCAGTGAGGGCGAACGTATTGCCACTGCCATGCAAGGCGCAGACATTGCTTTCTTAGGGAATCACGGCGTTGTGGTGTGCGGTGAGCGCATCGATTATGCCTATGACGATTTGTATTTTTTAGAGCGCGCTTGCATGATGCAAGTGCTGGCCATGTCAACTGGTTCACCGCTTGTGCCAGTCGATGCGGCGCTTGCTAAGCGCGTGGGTCAACAGTCTATCGGTGAACGTTTACAGTCAGAGCTGTTTTTTAAAGCGTTAGGTCGTGTGTTGAAATGATTCCAGTCAAATATATTTGTGGTTTTGTTTAGCTTTTTTCTAACTTAGTTCACGCGTGAGACAAAAACCTTGAATATCTCTGATTGATTGTTAATACTTATGAAAAAAAACAAGCTTGTTGATGACAACTCAAGACTATTTACCGTAAGTTAGACCATGCCACCGTTGGGCTGAATCACTTGGCCATGCACCCAAGATGCCTTGTCTGAAGCTAAAAAGCTGACCACTTCAGCCACTTCGGCGGTTGACCCAATTCGGTTAAAGGGGCTCAGTGCTGCAGAGCGTGCTTTGGCTTCCTCGGTTTTACCACTGTGAAACAGTTCGGTATCAACCGAGCCTGGTGCCACAGCATTCACGCGAACATTCCGGCCGGCAAGCTCTTTTGCCATCGAGCGAATCAACGCTTCAACCCCAGCTTTGCTGGCTGTGTATGCACCGGTTCCTGCCGCTGCATGACGCACCAACGAGGTGGTTATACCAATGATGCTACCCCCATCAAGCACCGCGTGCGTCGCTTCATGCAATACATTGAACGCCCCGAACAGGTTGGTTTCCATGATTTGTCTAAAGCTATCATGGCTGTATTGCCCAATCGGTAAGTATGGCAAATTTATACCTGCATTGACCACGATCACTTGTGGTCGCGTACCAAAGTCTGTAACGATGGTTGTAAACGTTTGTTTAACCGCTTCGCTATTGCGAATGTCTAGTGCGTAGGCTTTAACCTGCTGAGCTACTTCAAGCCTTAGTGCCGCGTCAATAGAGTTGACATAAGTGAAGGCCACGTTAAAGCCATCTCGATGTAATGCTTGAACGCATGCGGCACCAATACCTCGTGAACCGCCTGTAATAATGGCTAAAGGTCTCATCATCAAACAATCGTAATACGCATCAAATTGGTTGACCCGCTTTCACCAAACGGTAAGCCCGCAATGATGACAATGGGTTTGCCTTTTTTAGCAAAACCTTCAGACAAGGCAACTTCGGCTGCCATGGTTGCAAGCTTTGAGGCGTCATCGGGGTCGTTGATGTGAACTGAATGTACGCCCCAAACCAGTGATAATTTTCTAGAAACAGCCAAGTCATGCGATAAGCTCAAAATAGGGGCATCAGGGCGCTCGCGTGCCGCTCTTAAACTACTGTTGCCAGAGCTGGTGTAGCAAACAATCGCTTCAGCATGAACCGAGGCGGCGGCGCTGCGCATCGCGCTACAAATGGCCTGTGCCACATCGTGTTGTGCTGATTCAGCTTCTGCAGATTCAGTTTGTGCATGTGAGGCATCAATCTGTTGACGATAAAGCGGGTCAGATTCGGTACCTGAAATGATGCGATTCATAAATGAAACGGCTTCGAGGGGGAATTTGCCCGCAGCGGACTCAGCCGACAACATGACCGCATCAGCCCCATCATAAATTGCGGTGGCCACATCAGAAGCTTCGGCACGGGTGGGAACTGGACTTTCAATCATTGACTCAAGCATTTGGGTGGCGACAATAACGGGCTTACCCCATTTGCGACACAACCTGATGATGCGTTTTTGAATGGCGGGCACATTTTCGGCTGGCATTTCAACGCCTAGATCACCACGGGCAACCATGACTGCGTCTGACGCTTCAATCACAGCCTCTAACTGATCAATGGCTGAGGGCTTTTCAAGTTTGGCCATTACCCCAGCACGACCCTTAATTAGGGCGCGGGCCTCAATTAAATCTTCAGGGCGTTGCACGAAGGACAAGGCAACCCAATCGGCACCGAGCTCAAGCGCGACTTCTAAATCTTTACGGTCTTTTTCAGTTAAGGCGGAAATGGGTAAGATGACGCCAGGTACATTCACGCCTTTACGTTCAGACAGCTTGCCACCTACCATAACAGTTGTCACGGCTGATTTGGCATCGCAGGTGTCAACTTTGACCCTAAGTTTGCCATCGTCAAGTAGTAGTTCAGCACCGGGTACCAGGGCGGCAAAAATTTCAGGGTGGGGCAGATTCACTCGGTCTACTGTACCCAAAGCAGGGTCTAAATCAAATTGAAATATTTGACCGTCTTTGAGTATAACGGGGCCTTCTGCGAATTTACCGACTCGTAATTTTGGGCCTTGTAAATCGGCCAAAATACCAATCGGGCGACCTATTTCCTTTTCAACTTCACGAACGATGTTAAATCGAGCCTTGTGGTCGGCATATTCGCCATGACTAAAGTTCATGCGAAAGACATCTACCCCGGCAATAAACAGTTCTTTAATGATCTCTTTACTTGAGCTGGCTGGCCCCAAAGTGGCCACAATTTTAGCTTTACGTGAACGATGCATCTTCATATTTTTATGCCTTTGAAACAATCAAAATGGCTCGAAAGTCATTCACATTGGTAAGAGTGGGGCCCGTCACGACCGACAGACCGAGTGCTTGAAAAAAACCATGCCCGTCATTGTTGTCTAAATGTGGCAAGGGTCTTATGCCTTCATTAAATGCGCGCGTTAAGGTGTCAGGTCCAATGATGGCGCCTGCGATTTCTTCCACCCCGTCAACCCCATCTGTGTCACCCATAAGAGCGTAAATAGCAGGGTGGCTACGCGCGGTGATGGCAAAAGACAACAGGCATTCAACGTTACGCCCCCCCCGCCCATCGCCTTTAAGGGTGACGGTGGTTTCACCGCCTGACAGTATGACGCATGGCGTTTCAAAAGGTAGGTTGTGCTTGGCAACATTTAAGGCAATACCGGCTAGAACTTTACCCACCTCGCTGGCTTCGCCTTCAATCATGTCACTTAAAATGTGGGCTTTTATGTCAGAAGCTTGGGCGACTTGTGCTGCAGCTTGTAGCGCCATCATGGGTGTGGCAATCATGTGAAAAGAAGCGTTGCTTAACCGGGGATCGTTGGGCTTAACCGACTCACCTTGACCACTGGTTAAAACATGCATGACTGGGTCGGGTAAAGAAATGCCATAGCGCTGAATAATGTCTAAGGCGTCGTGACAGCTTGTTGGGTCTGGCACGGTAGGGCCAGATGCAATATTAATGGGGTCATCACCTGGAACGTCTGACAAAAGCAGGGTAATGACACGAGCAGGGTGGCAGGCTGCCGCCAGTCGCCCACCTTTAATACCAGAAAGGTGACGCCGCACAGCGTTCATTTCACCAATGGTGGCACCACTCTTTAATAATTCACGGTTCAAACTTTGTTTGTCTTCAAGCGTTAAGCCGGGTAACGGCATGGGCAGCAAAGACGAACCCCCACCTGAAATTAAGCATAAAACGGTATCGTCTTCAGTGAGGTCTGACACCAAATCAAAGATGCGTTGTGCAGCGACTAAGCCAGCCTCATCAGGTACAGGGTGTGAGGCTTCAATAATTTCAATTGATTGACAAGGCACTGCATAACCATAGCGAGTGACAACCAAGCCTTCGATGGTGCCTGACCAGTTTTGTTCTACTGTATGCGCCATAGCCGCAGAGGCTTTGCCCGCACCAATCACAATAAAACGACCGCTGCCTATTTCGCTTGGCTTAGGCATGAAGTGTGGTATGCATCGCTCGGGCTGGGCCGACGCAATGGCCGCATCAAACATATCTTTAAGCAATTGTTGCGGGTTCATGGTTTTCACGCTTTATGCTTTTTGGCCAATCTCGAAGTTAGCGAGTTTTTCTAACGCTTTCACCATAGCAGAATGGTCCCACGCTTTGCCACCGTGTGCGGCGCAAGCGTTAAAGAGTTCTTGAGCGGTTGCCGTATTGGGTAATGATACGCCCAAAGCCTTAGCGCTAGATAACGCTAAATTAAGATCCTTTTGATGTAATTCAATTCTGAACCCAGGGTCAAAGGTGCGGTTAATCATGCGTTCGCCATGTACTTCAAGAATTTTGCTTGAAGCAAAACCACCCATCAAAGCTTGACGCACTTTTGCAGGGTCTGCCCCCGCTTTGGCTGCAAACAATAAAGCTTCGCTAACGGCTTCGATGTTAAGGGCCACGATAATTTGATTGGCAACCTTGGCGGTTTGGCCATCACCCACAGCACCAACATGAGTAATGTTTTTACCCATCAACTCAAATAATGGCTTAATGGTTGCAAAAGTTACGTCGTCGCCACCGACCATGATGGATAAGGTTGCATTTTTTGCACCAACCTCACCGCCTGAAACAGGGGCATCAAGGTATTCACAGCCTAAAGCACGAATTTTTTGGGCAAATTCTTTGGTTTCTATCGGTGAAATCGAACTCATGTCAACGACGATTTTTCCCTTTGATAAGCCTGCAGCGACCCCATTCTCACCAAATAAAACGGCTTCAACGTTGGGGGTGTCAGGAACCATCATAAAAATGATGTCAGCATGTTGAGCCACTTCTTGGTTGTTTTTACATATCGTGGCAGACTGGCTGTTAAACGCTTCAGGTACTTTACTGCGGGTGTTCGTAAATAAAGGGTAACCCGCTGCAATCAGGTGATTGGCCATGGGGGTACCCATAATGCCTAGGCCTATAAAACCGATTTTTGGTTTGGTGTCGCTCATTTTGAATGTGCCTCTATATTGATATATTAAAAACTTAAATATTTTTGTTTGGTGTTAGATAATT
>CALBMZ010000240.1 GCA_937896225.1 uncultured Alcaligenaceae bacterium
TAAACACTCAGGCTTGATGTATACAAAGAGTTTATAAAAAGCGTGAACGCAACCCATTGGGCATCCACGCTTAATTGCTACAGAATTAAGCGCACCGCAACCACTCGTACACCCTATTTGTGGTGAACGCAGTGGGCCCTGATCGACGGCTAAAGCGTCAAAAGCCTTTAGAAGTGTGTGAGAATTGAGATTCCTTTGAGCCAACCAAGATGGCAACTTCTTTAGCTGAATACGTCCAATTGCCGCCTGCATTTCAAGCATACGCCAATTTGTACCAAAGCTTTCATGAAGCCATTTGAAACCAATCTCAGGATGGTCTTTACGTTCATAAACGGCCTCATAACTTTTTCCATGATCTTTAAAGGCCCACATTTTGCGCCACAGGGCTTCGTCGTGGGTGGTGACCATACCACCCTCGCCACCGGTTGTCATGATTTTGTCTTGACAAAAGCTCCACGCGCCAATGTGCCCAATACTGCCGACACTGCGGCCTTTATATTGAGCGCCGTGCGCTTGGGCGCAGTCTTCAACCACGTAAAGGTTATGCTTTTGAGCTAAATCCATGATGGGGTCTAGGTCACACGGCCAACCGGCCAAATGCACACAAATAATGGCTTTGGTTTTGGGGGAGATAACGGGCGCAATGGTGCGTGCTGAAATGTTGCCACTATCGAGCTCAACATCGGCAAACACAGGCACGGCACCTGCGTTCACCACGCATGACACACTGGCAATAAACGTACGAGGTGTCACAATGACTTCGTCACCCGGGCCAACACCTAAAGCTTTAAGTGCCAAATCAAGCGCTAAGGTTCCGTTTGCTAGCGATACCGCATGGGGCACACCTACCCATTGCGCAAACTCTTTTTCAAAGAGACGGCACTCTTGCCCAGTCCAGTAGTTAACCTGGTTTGAAGCCATTACAGCTTGTACCGCAGCCATTTCTTCTGCGCTAAAACTGGGCCAAGGGGCGAAAGGGGTATTTAGCATGAATAAAAGAACTTAAAAAATGAAAACTTTAAATAAACAATATTGATATTAACGCTACGAACCTCTTTACAGCGTAGATCATACAAAACAGTAATCAGTTTAAATGTAAATGAGGGGGAAGTGAGCAATAGTGAGGTGAAACAGATGTGAATCTGTGCTGCACTTGAGGCCTTCTTATGTGAACCTATTTTGAGCCTGTAAAGGGGGGCATGGTCACATCTTGGCCTGCGCTAATGCCCTCTTTTTTGAATACCTTTTCAACCGTTAACCATAAAATTTTGATGTCTAGCCACATCGACGATAGAGCCCCA
>CALBMZ010000241.1 GCA_937896225.1 uncultured Alcaligenaceae bacterium
ATAAATAAGATCAGTTTGCCCTAGCGTAGTTTTTTTTTGTTGTGTTTTATGAATACTGCAAACCTTTAATCGAAATTAAAGGTTGCTATGACGCTTGCTTTATTAAATGCCCGCACACTTTGGGGGGCAAAAGCGACACACGTAAGAGTTGAGGTACATTTAAGCCCAGGGTTGCCAACTTTTAGGTTAGTTGGAATGGCTAGCCATTCGGCACAGGCAACCATTGAAAGGGTTCGGGCTGCGTTAAGTTTTACGGGTTACGAATTTCCTTTAGGGCGTTTAA
The DNA here is from genome assembly GCA_937896225.1 of uncultured Alcaligenaceae bacterium. Classification (GTDB taxonomy): domain Bacteria; phylum Pseudomonadota; class Gammaproteobacteria; order Burkholderiales; family Burkholderiaceae_B; genus Algicoccus. The sequence continues at coordinate 284 of CALBMZ010000241.1, forward strand.
CAGTCAATTTAGCCCCTGCCGATACCCCTAAAAATACGGCATGTACAGACCTAGCAATAGCTTTGGGTATCTTGCTGGCGACTCGACAAACAAAATTCTCACCAAATTTGCCTGATTTAAAGTCATCACAAACTGAGCATGACACCCCTCAACAAGCCCTTCATCAAACGCCTCACGATTGGGTGTTCTTGGGCGAGCTATCTCTCTCTGGTATGTTGATTGAAACGGATCACTTATTGCCTATTTTGTTAACAATAGCCAAAGAAATGTCGGGCGCTAAAGTTGTTTTGCCTGTGCAGCAGCTCGAGTATTTGCCTCACATTCCTGGTTTGCATATTATTGGGGTTTCAAGTTTGACTCATGCATGTGATGTAATTTCGGGGAATTTACAAGCTGGGGTTTTTAAATCTAGTAAAGCAGAAGTTTCTATAAACCATGCAAATCAGCTATGTCTGTCTGATGTCAGGGGGCAAGTTGAAGCTTGCCGTGCGCTTGAAATTGCTGCAGTGGGTGGTCACCATCTTTTGTTAGCGGGTAGCGCTGGGGCGGGCAAAAGTCTACTGGCTAAACGACTCATTTCATTGTTGCCACCTCTCACAGCAGAAGAGTCGTTAGAAGTTGCTGCGATTCAATGTTTTACATCACCCGATCATAAAACTATTTGGGGTCGACCCATGCGCTCACCGCATTCGCGCACAACGATGGTAGCTATGACGGGGGGAGGGGCGATGGCCATGCCAGGTGAGCTAACCTTTGCTCATCGTGGCGTGCTTATTCTCGATGAGGCAGCAGAGTTTGATCGGAAAGTGTTAGATGCGTTGCGTGAGCCAATTGAGTCAGGTGTGGTCCATGTCTCACGCTTAAGGGCTCGGTTGTCGCACCCCGCTGCCTTTCAGTTGGTGATGACCACTAATTTATGCCCGTGTGGCTGGTATGGCCATCCCACTCAGCCCTGCCGTTGCACGTTGGCAGTTAAAGAGGCTTATCAGCGCACCTTATCTGGCCCACTTTTAGATCGAATAGATATGGCTTTGACATTGCATGCCCCCTCATGTGAATGGCAGAAACAACCTAAGGCTCCTGCGTCGGTTGATGTGAGGCCTCGAATCGAAGCCGCTCAATTGCGAGCAATGAAACGACAAAATTGTTTGAATCACGCTTTGCAGTTGCCACAAATCGACAGGCTTCAGATTATCAATAATGAAGTTTGGTCCGTGTTAAATCAAGCGACCCAGCGTATGGGGTTATCAACTCGAGCGCAATTAAAAGCGATTCGAGTCGCCTTGAGTTGCGCAGATCTTGAGCAAGCTAAGCAGGTTGAAGTTGAGCATATTTTAGAGGCGTTGGGTTACCGATTGCACATAACGGCAAAAAAATACTATAATCAAGGGCTTGGCTAATTTAGCTCAAGTAAATGTGTCGTCGATGGGTTCTAAAGCGTTGGCCAATTAGGGCAAACACCTTACTGATGCACTGAGTACAGGAATATCATCATGCCTAAGATGAAAACCAAAAAAAGCGCATCAAAGCGCTTTAAGGTTCGTGGCAGCGGCTCTATTAAGCGCGGCCAAGCTTTCAAACGTCATATTTTGACCAAGAAAACCACTAAAACCAAACGCAATTTGCGTGGTTCGGCTGCCGTGCAGAAGTGTGACGCGCCCTCGATTCACGCCATGATGCCCTACGCCTAAGGAGAAAAACTATGCCTCGCGTCAAACGTGGTGTCACGGCTCGTGCCCGTCACAAGAAAGTTATCAAAGCAGCAAAAGGTTATCGTGGTCGCCGTGGTAATGTGTTCCGCATTGCCAAGCAAGCGGTCATGCGTGCCGGTCAATATGCATATCGTGACCGTCGCAACAAAAAGCGTACATTCCGTGCCCTCTGGATTGCGCGTATTAACGCAGCCGTGCGCGAGCATGGTGTGACTTACAGCGTATTTATTGCCGGCCTCAAAAAGGCAGCTATTGAACTTGATCGTAAAGTTTTAGCTGACTTAGCGGTTCGCGATAAAGCGGGCTTTGCAATTATCGTCAATCAGGTTAAAACAGCTTTGGCTGCTTAAGTCCTGTTTATCGTTGATTTAATAAACGGGGCCTTCATGGCTCCGTTTGTTTTTTAGTTGGAAAATCGATGTCTACCTTATTAGATGAATTGGTTGAACAAGCCCGTCAACAGTTTTTAGCAGTTGACACAGCGGTTGATCTTGAAAACGTCAAAGCTAAGTTTTTAGGAAAGCAGGGCGCTTTAACTGAACAGCTTAAATCGCTTGGTGCCCTTTCGCCCGATCAAAAGCGCGAAAAAGGTGCTGGTATAAATGTGGCCAAGCAGCAGGTTGAGGCCTTGCTTAACGCACGTCGTGAGCAGCTTGCACAAGATGCCCTAAACGTAAAACTTGCCGCCCAAAAAATTGACATCACATTACCGGGCCGCGGCAGGGGTATGGCCGGTTTACACCCTGTTATGCACACCTGGGAACGGGTTGAAAGTATTTTTCGTTCAATCGGGTTTGACGTCGCTGATGGCCCAGAAATTGAAAACGACTGGTCAAATTTCACTGCACTGAATAACCCAGAAAATCACCCCGCCCGCTCTATGCAAGATACTTTTTACGTTGACATGCAAGACGAGCAGGGCATACCGCTATTGTTGCGCACACATACCAGCCCCATGCAGGTGCGTTACGCACGCATGAATAAGCCTCCCATTAAAGTGATTGCGCCTGGGCGCACGTATCGTGTTGACAGTGACGCCACGCATTCGCCGATGTTCCATCAAGTTGAAGGACTCTGGATAGCGGAAAATATATCTTTTGCAGATCTGAAAGGGGTCTATACCGACTTTCTGCGATGCTTTTTTGAAACAGATGACCTCGAAATTCGTTTTAGACCTTCTTTTTTCCCCTTCACAGAGCCGTCAGCCGAAATTGACATGATGTTTACTTCCGGCCCCAATCAAGGTCGTTGGCTTGAAATATCTGGCTCGGGTCAGGTGCACCCGCAAGTTGTGCGAAATTTTGGTCTTGACCCCGAAATTTACATGGGGTTTGCCTTTGGTTCAGGTCTTGAACGGCTCACCATGTTGCGTTACGGCGTGCACGATTTGCGTCAGTTTTTTGAAGGTGATTTGCGCTTTTTACGTCAATTTAATCTTTGATTTTTATCGGTATACGTTTTCTGACTACCGACCCAATAAAATAAGAGCTCTCTATGCAATTTCCTGAATCGTGGTTAAGAACATTCGTTGATACAAACTTGTCAACTGAACAGATCGCACATGAACTGACCATGGCTGGTCTTGAAGTCGAGGAAGTCAATGCTTTCGCACCCCCTTTTAGTGGCATAGTTGCTGCACGAATTGAGGCGGTAGAGCCGCATCCCGATGCGGACAAATTGCGCGTTTGCCGCGTCAATAATGGTGAAACCATTCTTCAAATCGTGTGTGGCGCTCCCAATGCAGCGGTTGGTTTAGTGGTGCCTTTAGCGCAGGTGGATGCTGTCATGCCCAATGACATGAAAATTGGTAAGGCTAAAATGCGAGGCGTGGAATCGTTTGGCATGCTATGTTCAGCTCGCGAATTGGGTTTGTCGCAAGACCATGCCGGCTTAATGGTGCTTGATGATGCCGCAGAGTTAGGTAAAAGTGTACGGGATGTGTTGGGTCTTGATGACCAAATTTTCACACTTAAATTGACCCCTAACCGCGCAGATTGCTTATCCATTTTAGGGGTTGCACGTGAGTTGTCTGCATTGGCTCAGGCGCCCTTAAAACCTTTGACGTCAGTTCAAATAAAGCCAATCTTAAGTGATGTGGTTAAAGTTAACATTAAGGCGCCAGAGTTATGTGGTCGGTTTATGGGCCAAGTTATCAAGGGTGTGAATGCCCGAGCTCAAACGCCAAATTGGGTCGTTGAACGCTTAGAGCGTGCGGGGCAACGTAGCATTTCAGCTTTAGTTGATTTGTCTAACTATTTGATGCTTGAACGGGGTCGCCCAACTCATATATTTGATTTAAATAAATTGTCTCAACCTGAACTCAATGTTCGGTGGGGTAAATCGG
>CALBMZ010000242.1 GCA_937896225.1 uncultured Alcaligenaceae bacterium
AAAAAAGGATACTTTGGAAAAGGCTGATTTTAAGATGATTTTGAGCTTTAAAACCTGTTATGGGCAAATGCTTTACGTAAAGGTAATGTTAAACAAACCACTTACGTCACACATCACAATATTACTTCTGCCCTAGAAGTAGGTATTCCATGAGCGCTTTTTGTACATGCATGCGATTTTCAGCTTCATCCCAAACGACGCTTTGAGGGCCGTCAATGACTTCAGCGGTCACCTCTTCACCACGATGAGCAGGCAAACAATGCATAAACAGTGCGTCTGGGGCGGCAACCGCCATCATGTCAGCATCTACGCACCAATCAGCAAACGCTTTCATGCGGGCTTCATTTTCAGCTTCGTAACCCATGCTTGTCCAAACGTCGGTGGTCACTAAATCGGCATTTTTGCAAGCATCTATAGGGTTATCGAAAGCTTCAAAACTACCAGGGGGAATATGTGAGAGACGCTCGGCCTCAAGTTGGTAACCCTTGGGAGCCGAAACATTGACTTTAAAGCCGAGAAGGGCGGCCGCTTCTATCCAGGTATAGGCCATGTTGTTGGCGTCACCCACCCAAGCCACAGTGCGGTTTTCTATGCCTTGGCGCTGTTCAATAAATGTGAAAATATCAGCCAAAATTTGGCAGGGGTGAAACTCATTCGTTAAACCGTTTATAACGGGCACTCTTGAGTTTGATGCAAACTGTTCGATGCGGGTTTGCTCAAAGGTACGAATCATAATAATGTCAACCATACGCGACACCACCTTTGCGGTGTCTTCAATTGGTTCAGATCGGCCAAGCTGTGAGTCATGTGTGGTGAGGTGAATCACGCCACCCCCCAATTGATACATGCCCGCTTCAAATGACACCCGTGTGCGTGTGCTGGCTTTTTCAAACACCATCGCTAATGTACGATCATGTAATGAGTGGTGCGCTTCGTAGCGCTTGAATTTATCTTTAATAAGTTGTGCACGTTTTAAAACGTAGTTTATTTCTGCGGCAGAAAAATCACTAAATTGTAAAAAATGTTTTATAGGTTTTTGTGCGTGATCAGGCAGATTCATAGCTTGAAATCCTGTTAAGACGAAGGGGCAAGAAATTGCGTGATTAAAGGTACCAAGCGATTGATAAGTTGATCGGCTTCATCTTTTGACAAAATAAGGGGGGGTAAGAGCCGAATGACGGTATCACGAGTTACGTTAATAAGCAGGCCAGCAGCTAGGGCTTGTTGCGCCAACATACCGCAAGGACGGTCAAGCTCAATGCCAAGCATTAAACCGCGGCCGCGAATGTCTTTCACGCCAGCAAGATGCCCCAATTTTTCAATCAACTGCGCTTTGAGATAATCGCCAACGATATGTGCATTTTCAAGTAAATTTTCTTTTTCAATGGCATCAAAAACAGCCAAGCCTGCAGCGCAAACTAAGGGGCCCCCTCCAAACGTAGTGCCATGTGTACCAAGTGTAAAGACACCTTTAGCTCGACCACCTGCCACCATAGCACCAATTGGAACACCACCCGCTAAACCTTTTGCTAAAGTGATGACATCAGGCTTTACATCTGTCCATTGATGGGCCAGCCATTTGCCGGTTCGACCAATGCCAGATTGAACTTCATCAATCATTAAAAGCCATTCGTTTTGATCACACAAAGCACGTAAGTCTTTTAAATACTGTGCGTCAGTTGGGCGAATGCCCCCTTCACCTTGCAGAACCTCAAGTAAAATGGCTACCACGCGTGGTTCTTTAGCAGCGGCCGCTTTCAAAGCATCTAGGTCGTTATATTTGACTTGTAAGAAGCCTTCCGGTAACGGACCAAAACCCATGCGAGCTTTTTCGCTACCCGTGGCGGCTAGCGTGCCGAGCGTTCGGCCCGCCCATGAAGATTCCATTGTAATAATGGTAGGTAAATCGTTACCTCTTTTGTGGCCGTAAAGGCGCGCAATTTTGATGGCACTTTCGTTGGCCTCAGCGCCACTGTTTGAAAACAATACTTCGTCTAAACCCGTAATGTCTAAAATACGCTGTGCCAATTGAGTTTGTAAAGGCACTTCGTAAAGATTTGAGGTATGAATAACCTTTGCGGCTTGTTCGCTGATTGCTTTGACTAAAGCGGGGTGGGCATGACCTAGGCATGACACACCAATACCTGATAAACCGTCAAGGTATACGTTTCCTTCAGCGTCAAATAGCCAAACCCCCTTGCCATGGGTAAAGCCCACCGGTAAACGAGCGTAAGTGTTTGCTAGAGGGCTTGTCATGTTGGGTTTCCAAATATAAGAAATAAGAGTGATAAGATTGGTGAAAGCTCAATCATATACAATTCAAGCGGCATGAATCAAACCGCTCATTTTTTTGTACTTTACGGTACCACAATTGATGGTCAACGTTTTCGCCCGAGCGATTGGGCCGAGCGCCTGGCTGGGGTACTTGCGCCTTATCGACCTGCAGGGGCTCGTTGCAATCATTTAACCTACTCACCCTATGCTATACCCAAGATTATTGATGGGGTGCGATGCGTGGTAATCGACAACCGTTTGCGCGATATTGAACCCCTCGCCTGGAAATTTGCACACGATTTTGCGCACGACAACAATTTGAAAACGTTTAGTTACTAACTTATTTGCTTAATTCGTTGCTGAATGATTAATTTAGTTATTTTATGATCACTGATTACTCATCGTTCATGAATAAATTTAAAAGTGTTCGTCACAAGTCAAACCTCAAACGTTACACAAATACACCACCATTTCTAACGAATGATGGTGGCGTGTTGAGCTTGTTGGGGAACGCTAAGCATTCAATCAGTCATTAATTAACAGCAGTTAAAAGTGGTTTGCCAGCAAAGTAAGCTTGTATGTTTTCGAGCACTAACCCAAACATGGCTTGTCGAGTTTCGTGGGTGGCACTGGCTTGGTGCGGCATCAACACGACATGAGGTATTAGTTTTAAGGCATCTGGTACAGTCGGTTCATGTTCAAATACGTCTAGGGCCGCACCACCCAGTTCACCTGATGCCAACAGTTGCGTCATAGCCGTTTCATCAACCACAGGGCCCCTAGCAATATTAATTAATATACCTTTTGGACCTAGTGCGCGCATGACTTCTGCATTGATTAGGGCTTTTGTTTGTGAGCCCCCAACGGTAGCAACCATTAAGAAATCAGACCATTTTGCCAAATCAACCAGAGAATCTGCTTTTTCAAACGTGACATCATCACGTTTGTTACGATTAAAGTACTGAATATTCATATCAAAACCCGATGCGCGCTTAGCAATGACCATGCCAATACGACCCAGGCCTACGATGCCTAAGTTTTTGCCACTGACTCGCGTGCCTAGGGGTAAGTCTTTTTTGTTTTCCCATTCATTCGCACGAACAAATTGATCACCTTGGGCGATGCGACGGGCGGCAGCAATCATTAACCCCATGGCTTCATCAGCCACACAATCGTTGAGCACATCGGGTGTATTGGTGACTTTGACGTTGAGCGCAGTGGCTGCATCAATATCGATTGAGTCGTAGCCTACACCCCAGTTGCAAATAACTTTTAAATTGGGTAGGGCACGCATGATGGCCGCTGTGCAGCCTGCACCAGCCGAGGTGACGATCATTTCAACGTCTTTTGCGTCAGCAAGAATGGCTGCTTTGTCTTCAGCCTGCCAATAAGCAAGAATATCGTAATTTTGGGTTAAATGAGCGTCTGCACCAGGCGTACCGCCTAAAGGGCCAATTTGGAGAATGCGTGATTTTGTCATGTTGGGTACCTGAATGAAGTTACCCTAAAGCATATCGGCAAAACACTCAGAAAGGGAGTGATTTAGCACGAATATCACAATTTAACGGGTTGTTTGCTGAGTCAAAACCCGTGATAATTGGCATTTAACTTTTTGTCAATACTTAACTGCATGAGGCTTGACACTAAACATTACTTCAATGTTTACCAAAAAAATGGCTGAGTTTTTTAAAAAATAAGTTGAGCATTTTAATAGCAAACAAGCACTTATTATTTTATGAATTAATGCGTTTAGGCGAACTAAGTCGCCTAAATTTTACGTAATACAAATTGGTTAAACGCATCATGCGATGCGCTTAAATGCAATCGGGCTTAAGCCAAAG
>CALBMZ010000243.1 GCA_937896225.1 uncultured Alcaligenaceae bacterium
GAGACCACTTAAGGTGCGCGCAAAATAGCTGAGTTCATCATAATCGAAGGTCTAATCATCATTTCAAACTAAAAAAAACTAAAAAACTAAACTCAGAAAACGAGTTTTTTGCTTGGTTTAAAATTGCAACCATAATGTCTATCTCTTTATAGTGTTTATCGTCACATGAGCGTCATAACGTCCCACATACTTGATTTTATAGCGCAACCCAGCGTCAGTGATGATGACTTTAACGACTTGGCTTTAAAGGTTTTCGCGCATCAGTTTACGCATAACCTGCCCTTTCAGCGTTTTTGCCAACAACGAGGTCAAACGCCCCGTATGGTCAAAACTTGGCAAGACATACCCGCTGTACCGATTAACGCTTTCAAAGATTTAGAACTCAGCTGTGTTCCCACTGATCGTTGCGAACGTGTCTTTATGACCAGTGGCACCACGCGTGGTGACGTGAAAGGCCGCAATTTTCACCCCAATCTCACCGTCTACGATGCGTCGATGTTGGGTAACTTTGCTAACTATGTGATGCCTGGCAAGGGCCGTATACGAATGGGCATTTTGTTTCCTAACGAAAAGCAGTTGCCGAACTCTTCGCTGGCACACTATTTGGCTTTGGCTTTGAAACACTTTGGCTCAACTGAAAGTGCTTATTACTTTGATGAAAAGGGTATATGCCTTGATGCGTTGTGCGAAGCACTGCAGCACGCTCAAGATATAGCCGAACCCTTTGCACTGCTCGGAGCAAGTTATAGTTTTGTTCACTTACTTGACGCCTTAGAGGCTCGAGGCCAACGTTTTAAATTGCCCCAGGGAAGTTTCTTACTTGATACAGGTGGTTTTAAGGGGCAATCGCGTGAAGTGTTGATGGATTCGTTTTATGCGCAACTCAGCGCTACATTTGGGGTCAGTCGCGATCGATGCCTCAATATGTATGGCATGACTGAACTCAGCAGCCAATTTTATGATGCAGGTAACGGCATCGTGCCCTCTATCAAACGGGGGCCACACTGGCTTCGATCTCGCTTGGTTGACCCCTTGACGGGGCATACCGTACCTCTGGGTGAACGTGGCATTTTGGCCCATACCGATTTAGCCAACTTTAATTCAGCCGTCACCATTTTGACTGAAGACGTGGGCCAAGCCGTTGATGACGGTTTCATTCTGTTGGGCCGTGCTCAAGGGGCAGAGGCTAAAGGTTGCTCCTTAGCGGTTGATGACTTTTTGAAAGCGGCACAAGCATGACCGAATTCGTCTTTAGAGCGGGTTATTTACCTGGCTTAAATGATTCAGAGGTGGTTTGGCAAAAACTCAGCTTAGGCACAACTGAGGCGCCCCTAGCGGTTGAGGTGCCACAACTGACTCGTGAGCAAATGACCGCCCTCGCCCACCGCGTCAAACGTGCAAGCCAGCTGCATTTAAAAACCATGTTGGTGTCAGATATTGTGCGGGTGTTAGATTGCGCAACGGCAAACTTACTTGACGTCACGAACACGTATCGGCAAGCGCTTGAACGACTGCTGCCGCTTGCAACCGGCTATGACGCAGAGATGGTACGTCTAAATTTGACGTCTTATCTTCAAACCTTTCGTGGCTTGTCATTGCAACGCTTTTTAGCAGAAGATTTCCCCAACCCTAAAGTACTGGATGAGTTTCAACCCCGCGTCACGGGGGGGTGGATGAAAGCCTTTGGGCCTGAACTTTTGGTGCACGTGTGGGCAGGCAATGTTCCCGCACTTTCCATGTGGAGCTTTGTTTCGAGTTTATTGGTTAAAGCGGGCTCTATCGGCAAAATTTCAAGCGCTGAACCTGTTTTTGCTAGCCTTTTTGCCCGACTGTTAGCCGAGATTGAACCACGTTGGGCTGATTGTTTTGCTGTCGTTTGGTGGCCGAATGAGTCTGACTTGGCCCCCACTACTTTTGCCTTAGCCGATGTGGTGCTCGCATACGGGGGCAACCCTGCCCTGCAAGCCATGCAAGCGCATGTGCCCGTTACCACGCGTTTTTTGCCACATGGGCATAAGATGAGCTTTGGCATGATTGCTGCTGAAGCACTTTCTGTTCAAAAAGGCCCTCATGTTGCGATGCAAGCCGCACTAGATGTCGCACGTTTTGACCAACAAGGTTGCTATTCACCGCATATGTTTTATGTGCAAAAGGGTGGCCAAATAAGCCCGTATGAGTTTGCACAACAACTGAGCCATGCACTGTCTAGCTTGCACCATAAAATGCCACGCCGTGCGTTGTCGCTTGAAGAGGCTGCACAAATCAACACTTGGCGCGAAACGCATGCGTTAAAGGCACTTCAAGACAGCACGCACAAGCAACTTGGCAATTTATCAACACAAAGTATCGTTGTATTCAGTGAGCGGTCTCTGCCGTTGTCGCCGAGCCCCTTGAACCGATGTATTGTGGTCGTGGCCGTCGACACCCTCACAGAAGTTGCCGCGTTGATTGCACCGCAGCGTGATTATTTACAAACTGTAGGCCTAGCTGCAGCACCTGAAACATTACTGAAACTCGGTGAGTGCTTAGGCCAAGTTGGTGTGACGCGTATCTGTGCTTTGGGTGCGATGACATCCCCTGCGGCGGGTTGG
>CALBMZ010000244.1 GCA_937896225.1 uncultured Alcaligenaceae bacterium
ACATACTAAACGTATGGGCGATGAGGTAGAAATCAAATATATTGCACTCGATAATACTGAGTGCACTGAACGGTTTAATTATGTCTTGATGGCAACCGGTCGTAGGCCTAATTTGGCAGGTCTTGACCTGGCACAAGCTCAGGTTGAGGTTCCAGAAAATGGTGTGCCAGCTTTTAATAAGTTGACGATGCAAATTGGTGCGCTGCCTATTTTTATAGCAGGTGATGTCAACGCAGATGTACCCTTGTTGCACGAGGCCTCAGATGAAGGCCATATCGCTGGAAGTAACGCTGCAAATTTTCCCAATGTAAAAGCAGGCCAACGTCGAGCACCCTTAAGTGTTGTTTTTACCGATCCACAAATCGCAACAGTCGGTATTTACCCCAGCCACGATCAGTCAAATTATGTAACGGGTAGTCTTGATTTTACAAACCAAGGTCGTTCACGTGTCATAAATGAAAATCATGGTCTGCTTCACATTTATGCTGAAAAAGAAACCGGTCTTTTTGTAGGCGCACAAATGGTGGGGCCGCGAGCAGAACATTTGGGGCACTTGCTGGCTTGGGCTTTGCAGCAAAATATGACAGTACATGAGATGCTGACCATGCCATTTTATCACCCCGTCATAGAAGAGGGGTTGCGTACTGCTTTACGTGATGCCACGAGACAACTGTCAAGTTAGTTTGTCTGTTGTATGAGTTTTTTAAGATCTTCTACAAACGCATCAGTGTTTTCAGAGTCAGAGGCGAGCAGTCGGGCCGCACCACTTTTGTCAAATACAAAAACGCCGCGACTGTGCGTTACATCATAAATATCAGCCGAATCACCCGCCTTTGGCTTTTCTATTTGATAAGCAACACGGTAACGACGTGCCAAGTCAGAGATCGTTTTTTCGTCGCCCGTCAAACCAATGGCTTGTGGGTTAAAAGCATTGACGTAGGCTTGTAAAATTTCTGGTGTATCTCGATGTGGGTAAACACTGATAAATACAATTTTTATGTTTTTGGCTTGGTCGCCTAATTT
>CALBMZ010000245.1 GCA_937896225.1 uncultured Alcaligenaceae bacterium
TTCTACCGCCCCAATTTGGTTTGCTTATGCCAATGCTATTTTTCAATTTGCCATTGGCATCATGGTTTTGATTGGTTATCAAACCCGCATCTCAGCTTTGCTTGTTGTGCTGTGGTTAATTCCCGTCACGTATTTAGGTCACCCTTTCTGGGCGGGTATTAATCCAGTGTTTAACGAACCTCAGTTCTACAAGAACTTGGCAATTATTGCTGCCTATTTGCTCGTTGCTGCATTTGGAGCAGGGCGTTATTCGGTTGATCATTACTTATCTAAACGTTGATCAGTCATTACATCATTCACTTTCTTGCCATTTGAGTCAGCAAGAGCGATAAGCAGTTAAAACAGTGATCGTTGGGTTGATGCTTGAGTTTCTAGCAACCAAGCAACTTAGAGACTCAGCGTCCTAATCGCCAAGTACTCAACTTATATTTTTGAGAAAAATGCTTCATTTTGAGGCATTTCTTCGCTCTTTTTCTCCTTTTTTAGTGCAAAAAAAGATGCACCAGTGTAACTTTTACGTGCATGAGTCAAGGCAGAAAAGTTGGCACAACTCTTGCTATGGGTTAATTAGCTTAATTAGTTAAATGCTTTAAACACTTTTAACCATTATTCAACTTAATCTAATTGAAGGAACTGACCCCATGAAGCGCAGACTCATTCTCAAGCAGCTGTCAGCTGTAACTTTGCTGGCTATGACCAACTTTATGCCACAAGCATTCGCAGCAGAAGGCACCATTAAAGTCGGTATTTTGCATTCACTATCAGGCACGATGGCAATATCTGAAACCTCACTGAAAGATGTTGCACTGATGACCATTGATGAAATCAATGCCAAAGGCGGCGTCATGGGTAAAAAACTTGAAGCGGTGGTCGTTGATCCAGCATCAAACTGGCCTTTGTTTGCTGAACGAGCACGTGAGCTGCTGACAAACGATGTGGCTGTTGTGTTTGGGTGCTGGACTTCGGTATCGCGTAAATCAGTTTTGCCTGTGTTTAAAGAAATGAACGGTTTGCTTTTTTACCCTGTTCAGTATGAAGGTGAAGAACTAGAGATGAACGTCTTTTATACCGGTGCAGCACCTAACCAACAGGCCATTCCAGCAGTTGAGTACTTAATGAGCAAAGAGGGCGGAGGTGCTAAACGATTTGTATTGTTAGGTACAGATTATGTGTACCCACGTACAACCAATAAAATTTTGCGTCAATTTTTAAATAAAAATGGTGTGACAGACGATAACATTGAAGAGATTTACACCCCTTTCGGTCATTCAGATTATCAAACAATCGTAGCGAATATTAAAAAATTCTCTCAAGGTGGGAAAACAGCGGTTGTCTCGACCATTAATGGTGATTCAAATGTACCTTTCTATAAAGAACTTGGAAATGCAGGCTTAAAGGCAACCGATGTTCCAGTTGTTGCCTTTTCAGTAGGCGAGGAAGAGCTTCGTGGCGTAGATACCAAACCCTTGGTTGGTCATTTGGCAGCTTGGAACTATTTTGAATCACTTGAAAACCCAACAAACGCTGAATTTGTAAAAAAATGGAAAGCTTATGCCAAGGCGAAGAATCTTCCAAACTATCAAACCGCTGTTACCAACGACCCGATGGAGGCAACCTACATAGGTATAAATATGTGGAAGCAGGCAGTTGAAAAAGCGGGTTCTACCAATGTTGATAAAGTGATTGACGCGATGGGTGGTCAGTCATTCGCTGCACCGAATGGTTTTACAGTCAAAATGGATGAAACCAACCATCATTTACATAAGCCCGTTTTTATTGGCGAGATTCAAGCTAATGGGCAATTTGAAGTGGTGTGGGAAACCAAAGGCCCTGTAAGAGCACAGCCTTGGAGCCCTTTCATTCCAGGCAATGAAAACAAGCAAGGTATGTAATTGTTCTTAATTTAAGAGAAATAAATGATGAGAACCTGGCTGAAATGGCTAGTAATGCTGACTTTTTCCATACCATTTCAGCTTGCGTTTGCTCAAGTAACGGTTAACCCCGAAATAACTAAGGGGTTAACCAGCTTTAATTCAAGTGCCATATTGGCATCAGTTGAGCAGCTGGGACAGTCTGGATCACCGTATGCTGAGGAAGTGCTTTTAGCAATGGCTAGCGGTCAGGTGAAGGTTAACGATCAAGGACAGATTTTTCTAGAAAAACTTGATGGTTCATTTGTTAATCTAACCGATGGGGCAAGCGTTTCGAACTTGCCCGAAAATGTCAAAAAGATAAGACTTAATAACCGGTTGCGCTTAGCTATAACAAACGCATTAGCCTATTCTCAATTTTTCAGTGAGAACGATGAAACGCGTTTACTTGCAGTTAAAGCGTTGCAAACCAATATAGATATTGAAAGGCTTCCCCTATTAATAAAAGCTCGTTCACAAGAGGTAAATGCTGACATTGCACTTGCTTTAGACTTATCAATTGCCAGTGCAAACCTGCAGTCAAAAGATAATCAACAGCGTATCAAGGCAATTGTGAATCTGGGTGAAAGTGGTCAAGGGCAGTTTATACAAACGTTAATGCCTCTACTTAGAAAAAATGATCGAGGACAGTTTGTTGAGCCACTTGAAATACGGCAAGCCACTGAGATTGCACTAAAAAAAATAGAATACCAACTAACGATTGAGTCATGGCTGGGTAACATTTTTTTTGGGCTAAGTTTAGGAAGTATTTTACTTCTTGTCGCACTTGGATTGGCTATTACTTTCGGTTTGATGGGCGTCATCAATATGGCCCATGGTGAATTGTTGATGATAGGTGCTTATTCAACTTATGTTGTTCAAACACTATTCAAACAATGGTTTCCATCAGCCTTCGATTGGTACGTCATTGCAGCATTACCTGTGGCTTTTATAGTTACGGCTCTTGTTGGTATGGTGTTAGAGCGAACGGTTATACGTTGGTTGTATGGTCGGCCGCTAGAAACACTGTTAGCCACTTGGGGTGTGAGCTTGATTTTAATGCAATTGGTTAGAACAATTTTTGGCGCACAAAACGTAGAAGTCGCTAATCCAAGTTGGATGAGTGGTGGGCTGCACATAATGGGTAGTTTAGTCATCAGCTATAACCGTATATCGATTTTCCTTTTTGCTTTATTAGTTGTTTTATTTGTTTGGATCATTTTGCAATATACGCGCCTAGGGCTTTTTGTTAGAGCCATAACCCAAAACCGCCAAATGGCGAATTGCGTGGGTGTTCCAACTGGTCGAATTGATATGTTGACATTTGGATTGGGTGCCGGCATAGCAGGTTTGGCTGGCGTTGCTTTGTCACAGTTAGGTAACGTTGGGCCAGACTTAGGGCGCACTTATATTATCGATTCATTTATGGTTGTCGTGCTTGGGGGTGTAGGCCAGTTAGCAGGAACGGTTATTGCGGCGCTAGGTTTGGGTGCTTTGAATAAATTTATGGAACCCTTTTCTGGGGCTGTGGTCGCAAAAATAACAATTTTGATGTTCATTATTTTATTTATACAAAAACGACCACAAGGTATTTTTGCACCTAAAGGTAGAGGTGTTGAATGATTGCCTCAAATCCACTTCCACATTTGAATACAGCCTCTAAGCATCATCAACCCACACTCTACAAACCCAAAGCTTGGGCAGCCATATTGTTGGTTATTTGTTTCTTTGCAGTTTTACCTGTTTTGAATTTATCGACGCCCGAAAATCATGCTTGGCATGTTTCTAACTACACTATTTCATTGTTAGGCAAGTTTATATGCTTTGCTTTGGCAGCCTTAGCACTTGATTTAGTGTGGGGCTATACCGGTATTTTATCTTTGGGTCATGGGCTGTTTTTTGCTTTGGGTGGTTACGCTCATGGCATGTATTTAATGAGAGCCGCTAAAGATTCATCAGACCAGTTACCCGATTTCATGGTTTTTTTAAGTTTTGATCACTACCCTTGGTACTGGGAGCTGACACAATATGCTGCCTACGCTTGGTTTCTAGTCATTTTAGTTCCTGGTGCGGTTGCTTTTATATTTGGTTATTTCGCCTTCCGATCTCGTATTAAAGGTGTATATTTTTCAATTATTACTCAAGCGCTTACTTTTGCAGCCATGCTTTTGTTTTTCCGAAATGAAACGGGTTTTGGGGGTAATAACGGCTTTACTGACTTTAAGTACATATTAGGTTTTGATATTACGGCAAGCATTACACGCGCTAGCTTGTATTGGGTAAGCTTGGCCGCTTTGCTAGGCGCTCTGATATTAGGTCGAGCTATCACGCAATCTAAACTTGGCCGTGTATTAACAGCCATTCGTGACTCAGAGGGGCGCCTAAGATTCTTGGGTTATGAACCACTTGGCTTTAAACTATTTATTTGGACACTTTCAGCCATTCTCTGTGGCGTAGCCGGTGCGCTTTATGTGCCACAAGTCGGCATCATTAATCCAAGTGAAATGTCGCCTGAAAACTCGATTGAAATGGTGATTTGGGTCGCAACAGGTGGGCGAGGCTCTCTCATTGGTCCAATAGTTGGCGCAGCAACGGTTAACGGTCTCAAGACTTGGTTTACTAGTGCATTTCCAGAGTACTGGCTTTTTGCTCTGGGTTTTCTATTTGTCTTGGTGACTGTTTTGTTACCACAAGGTATTGTTGGGCTTGTTCAAAAATTAATGAAAAACTTTGCATCAAAAGGGGTGAATTAATGGAATCTCACCCCCACACTTTAGACACACCCGCATCAGGTGGAACAGTTAGCTATGGTCGCGTGGCGCAAGAAGGGTTGGATGTCAGTCATGGTGTCATTCTGTATTTAGAAGATATTTGTGTAGACTTTGATGGTTTTAAAGCTTTAAATAATCTAACGCTTGATATCGGTGTAGGCGAGTTGCGTTGCATTATTGGGCCAAATGGGGCGGGTAAAACCACTATGATGGATGTCATTACAGGTAAAACAAGCCCCAAATCAGGCCAAGTTTTTTTTGGGCAAACATTAGATTTGTCAACTATGACTGAGGCTGAAATTGCTCACTCAGGAATTGGTCGCAAGTTTCAAAGGCCAACTGTTTTTGAACATCACACTATATTTGAAAATCTTGAGTTGGCATTAAAAGTTAACAAAGCTGTTTGGCCAACCCTTTTTGCGCGGTTGACAGGGCAGCAACGAGATAAGATTTATGTAACACTTGAGTTATTGAAACTCGAAAAATTGTATAAGCGTCAGGCGGGTTTACTGTCGCATGGCCAAAAACAGTGGTTAGAAATTGGCATGTTGCTGATGCAAGACCCAAAGCTTTTACTACTTGATGAACCCGTTGCAGGCATGACAGACGCAGAAACTGAAAGAACGGCAGAATTGTTTAACTCACTTCGCGGCAAACATTCATTGGTTGTGGTTGAACACGATATGGATTTTGTCGAATCGATAGCATTAGACGGCAAAGTGACCGTATTGTGTGAGGGTAGTGTACTTGCTGAGGGGAAAATGCAAACTGTGCAAAATGACCCCCGTGTGATTGAAGTTTATCTTGGGCGCTAATGATGTTAATGGTTAATCAGATCAATCAGTTTTATGGCGGTAGTCATACCCTGCGATCTGTATCGATGTCAGTACAAGTCGGGCAGTGTATTGCTGTCATGGGTCGTAATGGTGTGGGTAAGACCACGTTGCTTCAATGCTTAATGGGTGTGCAACCTATTAGAGACGGCTCAATTGAGTTTAATGGCCAAGATATTTCAAGATTGCCCCCTTATCAACGCGCTCGCTTGGGTATCGCTTACGTGCCACAGGGGCGTGAAATATTTTCAAGGTTAACTGTTGAAGAAAATATTTTAATGGGAATGGCAAATAAGACCGGCCCAAAAGCAAAACACATTAACCCTGAAATATTTGAATTGTTCCCTATTCTAAAAACGATGATTAACCGACGGGGTGGCGATTTGTCGGGTGGGCAACAACAGCAACTTGCGATTGCCCGAGCACTCGTATCAGAACCTAAATTAATTATTTTTGATGAGCCTACTGAGGGTATACAACCTTCAATTATCAAGGATATTGGTCGCGTGATCGGTATGTTAAGAGATCAAGGCAACATAGCCATTATTTTATGTGAACAATATTTTGATTTTGCACAAGAGTTGGCTGATACCTTCATTGTTTTATCTCGTGGTGAAGTGGTGGCCAGCGGGGATCAGCAACAAATGACTGATCCCAGTGTTCGACAATTGCTTTCAGTATGACCTTTGCGTGACGAGGATGACTGCTTAGTGAGCATAAGCGATTTTATCGACCACACGGAAAATTGACGATCATATGATGATCATGCGGAAAAGGATTCAGCCCGTTAAGACTAAGCAGTTATCACTAAATAACTAAACAACCCTTTTTTTCAATGAACTGAATAATCTCATCAACGCCTTCATTGGTTTTAAGGTTAGTCATGACCCAAGGGCGTTCAGGGCGCATTCGTTCCGTATCATGACGCATCACATTCAGGTCGGCCCCAACGTAGGGCGCCAAATCAATTTTGTTGATGATCAGTAAATCACTTCGAGTGATACCCGGGCCACCTTTGCGTGGAATTTTTTCACCGCCTGCGACATCAATCACGTAAAGGGTTAAGTCAGATAGATCAGGGCTGAAAGTCGCCGCCAAATTGTCACCACCCGACTCGATAAAGATTAAATCTAGGTCTGGAAATCGTTGCTGCATTCGGTCAATAGCCTCAAGATTAATCGAGGCATCTTCACGAATGGCTGTATGGGGACAACCGCCTGTTTCAACGCCCATAATTCTTTCAGGGGGTAGGGCGCCTGCAGCCACCAAGAGTCGTTCATCTTCTTTGGTATAGATGTCGTTGGTGACAACCGCTAAGTTATAGTGATCACGCATTTTTTTACAAAGCATTTCAACCAAGGTTGTTTTACCTGAACCGACGGGGCCGCCAATTCCAACTCGTAATGTGTTTTTTTGCATGTTGATTCCTTAACTTCTAAAGAGGCGCGAATATTGCGATTCATGTAACGAACTTTCAATTGATAGACCAAATGAGGCGGTACCGGCTTGGTCTAAGGGCGTTGCTTGTGCAATTTGAATGGCTTGCAATATGGCGGGTTTTAACGTGTGCATCAAAATCTGCCCGTCTTTTTGACCGAGGGGCACTATTTTGACGGCAGCTAAAACTTGATTTTCTAACCACGACCATAAATAAGCGGTTAATGCAGTCGTATGTTGAATGCCACGTAATGCACAAAGCGTTGCATGGGTAGCGGTGAAGTTCTCGTTTAACTGATTAAGCACCTCAGGCGCAGGCATCTTCTCTGTATCAAGCCATTGATCAAATAGCTTGACTAATGAATAAGCCATTTGTTTAGACTCTAAACGCAGTTCAGCTGTTTCGCGAAGGGCAGCTAATTTGTTTGATGCAGCTAATAAATTAACCCAATCGCCTTCTTGGGCGGCACGGTAACATTCAAGCCACCATGGCAGTTCTTGTCTCGCAATAATGAGTAATAGCGCATCGCGTATCCAGGTGGTGGCTGATACAGGGTCTACTACCCAACCGCTTTGTTGAGCCTGTTCTAAACCCTGAGAATAGGCAAACCCGCCAATAGGTAAAGCTGGGCTAGCTAAATGCAGGGCATCTAACCATTCTGTGATGTCGATATTTGACATGGCATCTGAGCTCGTCATGCCATGATCAAGTGGCATATTCATCGCTTTGTTTTGCTTGGGTGTGTATGAGCCGCAGTATGTGCTGCAGTATGTGCCGCAATTGACAATGCTTCGCCAACCGTACCCATAGCCTGGTCATCGGCATCGCACTCACCATGGTGGTGATGGCCGCCCGCATAAGCCCCTCGCTCAGGCGTGAATGGCAACATAACCGGTTCAACGCGGGCACCCAAGCGTCGCGCCATCTCAGCCAGTATCGGGTCAGGTTCAATATAAACCGCGTCGACCCTCAACATAGCTCTGACGTGTCGATTCGCTAAGTGGTACACAACACGCATTAACTCGTATGGTGTTTCAGTTTTTATGCACAGTAAAGATTCCTTTGCCGCTTCAATTCGCAAATACTCACCTGTTTCACTCATCAATACATCGCCCGGCTCTAGGTATTCGCCCCTTGGTAAGATGATGGCGGCACCTCGCCCACTGGGTAACATAACCGCCAATCTAGAACGCATTCGCTCAAAACAGCTTAAAGATAAAACCTCACAATCTTTTGCAGTTGTCGTGGAAGATACATAGAATTTTTGCTTAAAAAGTAAAGTCATGAGTAAGGTTAGCGTTGATTAAAACAAAAAATATCGTTGAGCCATCGGCAATTCAGTTGCGGGCTGACAGTCAAGCAATACCCCGTCTGCATAAACTTTGTAGTTTTCTGGGTTGACCGTGATGTTAGGGGTAGCATCATTTAGTTTCATGTCTGCCTTACTGATTTGACGTACATGGCTGACAATGCCGATTTTCTTGTTCAAGCCCAACTGCTGTGCGATATTATTTTTTTCTGCTGCTTGCGAAAGAAAAGTCAAACTGGTGTCATGCAACGCTTTGCCAGCCGCCCCAAACTGAGGACGGTAATGAACGGGTTGTGGGGTGGGAATAGAAGCATTGGCGTCGCCCATTAATGCCATGGCAATCATGCCACCTTTTAAAATGGTGGTGGGCTTCACACCAAAAAATGCAGGTCGCCATATGACTAAATCAGCAAACTTACCCACTTCAACTGACCCTATTTCATGCGACATGCCATGAGCAATTGCAGGGTTAATTGTATATTTTGCTATGTAACGCTTAATTCGACCATTGTCGTGCTCAGAAGGGTCAGATAAGCCACTCGTTGAAAGAGAGCCTCTTTGTAAGCGCATTTTGTGGGCGGTTTGCCAGGTGCGCATAATGACCTCACCCACACGACCCATAGCCTGGCTGTCAGAGGCTATCATTGAAAAGGCACCTTCATCATGCAAAATATCTTCTGCTGCTATCGTTTCACGACGAATACGACTTGAAGCAAATGCAACGTCTTCTGCGATCGATGCGTCAAGGTGATGACAAACCATCAACATATCAAGATGTTCATCAATTGTATTGATGGTGTAGGGACGAGTGGGGTTGGTTGATGAGGGCAGCACATTGGGTTGCGAGCAGGCACGAATAATGTCAGGTGCGTGACCACCCCCTGCGCCTTCGGTGTGGTAGGTGTGAATGACACGACCGCCAATTGCTGCAAGCGTGGCCTCTACAAAACCTGATTCGTTAAGGGTGTCGGTATGAATCGCAACTTGTGTGTCAGTTTGATCGGCCACAGTTAAACAGTTGTCGATTGATGCCGGTGTGGTGCCCCAATCTTCATGCAGCTTCAGGCCAATGGCCCCGGCTTCAATTTGCTCTGTTAAGGGGCCAGGTAACGATGCATTCCCTTTACCTAGAAAACCAAGATTCATGGGGTAGGCTTCAGCCGCTTGTAACATGCGAGCCAAATGCCAAGGGCCAGGTGTCACCGTCGTGGCAAAAGTGCCCGTTGCAGGGCCCGTGCCGCCACCAATCATGGTGGTGACACCAGAGGTGAGTGCTTCTTCAATTTGTTGAGGACAAATAAAGTGAATGTGACTATCAATGCCGCCAGCCGTCACAATCATGCCTTCAGCGGCAATGATCTCAGTGGCGGGACCAATAACAATGGTGACGCTAGGTTGCACATCTGGGTTGCCTGCTTTGCCAATGCCACTGATACGACCATTTTTAATGCCAATGTCCGCCTTAACGATTCCCCACCAGTCAATAATTAAGGCATTGGTTAAAACGGTATCAGCGCAGTCGGCACTCATTCTTTGAGATTGGCCCATGCCGTCTCGAATAACTTTGCCACCGCCAAATTTAACCTCTTCGCCGTAGACGGTGAAGTCTTTTTCGACTTGTGCAAATAAGGCTGTGTCAGCTAACCGAACTCGGTCGCCCACTGTGGGACCAAACATTTCAGCATAAGCTTGTTTAGAGATTTTCATATGGCTAGTTTCCCCATAACTTGACCCTGAAAGCCATACACGATTCTATCGCCAGCGTAGCGTACCAGTTCAACATCACGCGATTGACCTGGCTCAAAGCGGACGGCTGTGCCGGCTGCAATGTTTAAGCGATGCCCGAGCGCTGTTTCGCGATCAAAGTTTAGCGATGTATTGGTTTCAGCAAAGTGATAGTGCGAGCCGACTTGAATGGGTCGGTCGCCTGTATTCGTGACGCGCATACTGAGCGTTTGTCGGTTTGCATTAAGCTCAATTTCGCCTTGTTTAATTTTGTATTCACCAGGAATCATTGTGAAACCTTTATTTAATTAATTTTTTAGAGGGCTGATTTGATTGCTTCTTAAAACGTATTTGGATTTTTTTATAAAAGAGAGAAGCAATAATTAGTAATAAAAGAAGCCCTAAAATCATGCCATTTTCTTCAACCATATGAAGTGCAGCGTGCATAGCCGCATCAATATGACCTTCGTGAGCCATTGCACGCGAATGTTGAAAGAGCAGTGCAGGCAAAATCAAAAATATAAATTTTTTCATATTTAATATCTCTTAAATGAAAATTAAAGAATGGGTTGATGAACCGTGACTAATTTGGTTCCGTCAGGAAAGGTCGCCTCAACTTGAATATCAGGAATCATCTCAGGAACACCCTCCATAACTTGTGAACGGGTCAGCACTTCGCGCCCGGCACTCATGAGGTGTGCAACAGTTTTGCCATCTCGGGCACCTTCTAAAATACTTGCAGTAATTAAGGCAATCGATTCAGGTACGTTTAATAGCAAGCCACGAGCGAGTCTTCGTTCCGCTAATAAACCAGCAGTAAAAATAAGTAGCTTATCTTTTTCACGCGGAGTTAAATCCATTTTTAATCCTTCACATCTTTTTAAGTTGTCGTTATATTTGATTGATTTGAAGAAGTATTCACTTATTCAAGTTGACCAAATTCTAGGCGGCACAGCAGGCTTGTTGAGCCAGCAAGTTTTTAACCAGTGCCACGCCATTTCTAGGCTTTTTCGTAAAGAAATCGGGTCAGATAGTTGACGCCCAACCAGCACGCGAGGGTGGACAAGTGTGAAGGCAATGCTTGGTACCGCCAACCGTAAGGCATGAAGCTGTTCTTCTTTAAAAGTAAAGTCTTTGGGCGCGACAGCCCAGCAGGTACTCACTGCATAGTGCCCGCGTAAGCCTACCGGTGATTGAAATAAAGGGTCGCCACCTTTCAAGTAAAGGCGATCAATCCATATCAGAACTTCATCCAGTTTGATGGATAGAGTTTGATCAAAGCAGCCATTTTGAAAGGTTTCAAGCTTCGCAGCACGACCAAATATCAAAAGGTCCCAACCGATCATACTGCCATCAGGCTCTACTTTTATATCAAGGTGTGATTTGGCGTGTGCATCATTAAACACAATAGTTTCAGTGGGTAACCACTCTAAGCAGCCCGCAATATTTATATTGATGGTCTGTGTAGCGAGACCGCTCTCAAAGGCGCCATACCATTTGCTGGCACCCGGAGTGGTAATGAGAGCGTGCGCCTCTTTGTCAACGTCTACATTGATTGTAAGTTTGTCACCGGTGGCAATGCCGTCTGGTGGGTGCAAAATGAGTGCATGGCAACAAGAAGGTCCGTCAGGGTATAGCGCCTTCTGAATACGTAAAGGTCCAACATGGTGATGCTTTAAGTTTGTTCTTAATGATTGTGAGTGCGTGTCTGCGGCGGCTTCAAATTTTAGGTCTAACTGTGCTTGCCAAGACGTGTTGGCATGGTGCGCATGCTGTGGCTCACGAAAGGTTACGGACTCAGGAGGAGGCTGTTGTAAAAACACGCACGTTTGCCTATAAAAATAGTAGTAGTTGTTAAAAAGTTACTGATATATTGTTTAGTAAGTTTTTCATAATAGCAATTTTTGTGCCATTTTTTTGTAGAAGATAGTCATGAGTATCTAATCGCCATGTATTGATTTTTGTCTTAAATGGTGCATTTTCCTTGTTTTGGTGCACTAAAATAGCACTTTTTAAGTGCAAATTTAGTGCAAATTTGGTGCAAATTTTAAGTCTCATTATTTGGCGTATGTAAAATTTCGAAGCTGTTGAGGGAATTAACGGCACATCATATTTTCGGCATCGAAGACAGTAGCCCCAATTTTTCACACATATTCACGCATGTTAAGGTAACCATGTGGGGTGAATATAAATTGAGCGACAACGTATTTTTTTTGCGTCAAGCCTACTCCCCCTTAAAACGATATCTTCTAAAGCCAAACCTATACATAGAGGAACCGTGTGACCCAGCAAAAAAATGACCCTATGATTCCAGATGGTGAAGTGAATTCCATCGATACTGACTATACCGTTGGTCAAGACAATATTGTTATGAATGTCGGGCCATTTGGTCTAGATATTCATAACAAAGTGTTTGCAACATCAGCGCTTTTGATCACTGCTTTTGTGGTGCTCACGCTCAGTTTTCATGATCAAGCTGAACCCATGTTTGCGTATTTACGCGGATGGTTGACCTCGAACCTTGATTGGTTTTTTATATCTGCAGGTAACATTTTTGTTGTGGTTTGCATCGCCATTGCAGTGTCACCCCTCGGCCGTGTGCGTATCGGTGGCACCGAAGCCAAGCCCGATTATTCTTACGCTGCGTGGTTTTCAATGTTGTTTGCGGCGGGTATGGGCATTGGACTCATGTTTTACGGAGTATCTGAACCTCTGTCGCATTTTGGTACCTCAATGGGGGGTACAGTTTTAGAAAATGGTGTTAGAACAGATTGGGCGCCATTGGGCGCGGCAGCGGGCGATTCAGTCGCCGCACAACGCTTAGCGATGGCTGCAACCATTTATCACTGGGGTCTACACCCTTGGGCTATTTATGCAACTTTAGCTTTAGGTTTAGCCATCTTTTCTTTCAATAAAGGTTTGCCTTTAACCATTCGTTCCGTTTTCTACCCAATATTGGGTGAGCGTATTTGGGGTTGGCCAGGTAACGTTATTGATGTGTTGGCCGTGCTCGCAACGATGTTTGGTTTGGCGACGTCACTCGGTTTTGGGTCGTCACAGGCAGCCGCTGGCTTGAATTTTTTGTTCGGCATCCCAATGGGTGAAACCACTCAAATCCTATTGGTCATCGGTATTACGTTTATTGCCATGGCCTCTGTGTTGGCCGGCCTTGATGCGGGTGTGAAACGTCTATCAGAAATTAATATGATTCTGGCCGTTATACTTTTGGTTTTTGTGATTGCTGTAGGCCCAACCTTGGCCATTGCCACGGGCTTCTTTTCTAACCTAGGTGCGTATATAGAGTATCTTCCAGAATTGGGTAATCCGTTTGGTCGAGAAGATGCAAACTTTACCCAAGGGTGGACAGCCTTTTACTGGGCTTGGTGGATATCTTGGTCACCTTTTGTCGGTATGTTCATTGCGCGTGTATCGCGGGGCCGTTCAGTACGTGAGTTTATCGTTTCAGTTCTGATTGTGCCGTCATTGGCATGTGTACTCTGGATGACTGTATTTGGCAACACTGCCATTTCGCAAGTGGTGAACCAAGGGTATATGGCGGTTACGGAAGGTGAAGTGCCGCTTCAAATCTTTTTGATGTTGCAAGCCTTGCCTCTGGCTCAAATTACTTCTTTTGTCGCCATCATCTTGGTGATTGTGTTTTTTGTAACCTCTTCAGACTCAGGTTCTTTGGTTATTGACGTGATTGCATCAGGCGGTAAAGTTGAATCGCCTGCACCACAACGGGTATTTTGGTGCACGTTTGAAGGCTTAGTGGCAATAGCATTGATCTTAGGTGGTGGCTTGGTTGCGTTACAAGCCATGGCTGTTTCAACTGGCTTTCCGTTCACAATCGTTTTATTAGTGTCTACGGTTTCGCTCGTTAAGGGCCTGATGAGTGAACCTAGACCGAAGTAGGCATTGAGTTGGTACACCAGATCGTGACCGAAGTGGAATGCGACCAAAGTGGTTTTTGGTCGCATCTCCTAAAGTTAAAGTGATTAAACCCAAAGCCCCAAAGCCCATAAAACGATGGAAATTGAGCAACTTGAAATACTGAGCTTTTTGCAAAAGCACTCTCCGTTTACGTCGTTGCCCGATGACGTTTTACCCGGTATTGCCCAATCTATCAATGTTCAGTATTTCAAAGCTGATTCACCTATCATTAAGTTCGGCGACCCCGCGTTGTGTTGGTGGGTATTGCGAAGTGGTGCAGTGGAGGTGTTTCGTCGAGATGGCACGTTATACAACCGCCTGAACGAAGGCGGTCACTTCGGCGAGGCCGGCTTGTTACAGCAAAAAAAACAAGTGCGGTTTTCAGCAACAGCACTTGAAGACACGCTTTTATACGTCATACCTGAGTTGAAGTTTATTGAGCTATTCGATGCGTATGAAGCTTTCGCAGATTTAATTGAAGTCGAAGACAAGTCACGTTTGAGAACCGTCATTTCTAAAAGTGAGCAAGCTAACGAACTGATGTCAACCTCAGTTGAAAGCTTGTTGGTTCGTGCACCGGTTATGACCTCAAAAGACACGCCCTTGTCACAAGCGGCTCAAAGTATGAGCGATGCAGGTGTGTCTTCTATTCTGGTGCTTGATGCGAAACAATCAATTGGCATTGTGACCGACCGAGACATTCGGCAACGAGCTGTGGCCAAGGGTTTGTCATTTGATGTACCTATCGCATCAATTATGACTGATTCACCTGTATCGATTCGGCATGATCAGTTGGCATTTGAGGCTCTGTTGGTCATGTTGCGTCACAATGTGCACCACCTACCTGTTTTGAAACACCATCAACCTGTAGGTGTTTTGGCACTATCAGATCTTTTGCGCTATGAATCTCGCAACAGTTTATTTGTGGTGAGTCGTATTTTTCACCAGCTAACAGTTGATGAGTTAGCGGCTTTGACGGAAGACGTACGTGCAAGTTTTGTTCGCATGACACGAGAAGACGCTAACTCACACATGATTGGCAGCGCTATGTCAGCAATTGGGCGCAGTTATAAACAACGTTTGCTTGATTTAGCAGAGCAACAATATGGACCGCCTCCTATACCCTATTGTTTTTTGGCATTGGGCAGTATGGCTCGTCAAGAGCAGTTTATTGTGACTGATCAAGATAACGCTATGATCTTAGACAATTGCTTTGACCCAGTTAAGCATGATGCATACTTTGAAAAAATAGCAAAATTTGTGTGTGATGGCCTAGCGAAATGTGGTTATACCTATTGCACGGGTGACGTTATGGCGACCAATATTCGTTGGCGCCAACCTTTGAAAGTTTGGCAAAACTACTTTACACAATGGATAGATTCGCCCACACCGGAATCACTTTTAACCAGCAACATATTTTTCGACTTAGACGGTGTATTCGGCCGCACCGAGTTTGCTGAAACGTTACGTGCCTTGATCGCCAAGAAAGCAAAAGGTAATGCACGATTTTTAGCCAGCATGGCTCGAAATGCTTTGCTGCGCACCCCACCGATTGGGTTTTTTAAAGACTTTGTACTAGAACCGGATGGTCGTCATTCCCGAGCGATGAATCTTAAACGCCGTGGTACGGCACCCTTAACAGATTTGATTCGGGTGCATGCCTTAGCCATTGGCTCTCGCAACCGAAATTCATTTGATCGTCTGCAAGATATCATCAAGGCTAATGTTTTGCCGCCAGGCAGAGGGCGAGACTTAAAAGATGCTTTAGAGTTTATTTCAATTGTACGAGTTCGCAATCAAGCTAATGATTTAGTGATCGGTCAAGCGCCAGACAACAGTATTGAACCTGAAATGTTGTCAGAATTTGAAAGAAAAAATTTACGTGATGCTTTTTTAATTCTAAGTCATGCGCAGAAGTATCTTAAATTTAGATATCAATCGGGTCGATTGAATTAATACTTTTTAAAGAGGAAAGGCAAATTTGCTACATGTTAGTCATCTAGATCTCAAGGAAATAAAGAAGGGTGACGACTTTGAGCCCATCGATTGGTACGCTCGATTTAAAGTATTAAGCAACACGGCTAAAGATCATCGGTTAAAAAAATTTTATGGTGCTGGCGTTCTAGCAGGTCATACCCCAATTGATCAAGTGCCCCTCATGGCGCTTGATATTGAAACAACAGGTTTAAACCCAAATGTAGACGGTATTGTCAGCGTGGGTATCATTCCGATGTCCACTCAAATCATTCAATCTAGTTATGCTAAGCATTGGGTAATTAATCCTCATGTGCCCTTGGTAGATGAGTCTGTGCCGTTTCACGGTATTACGCATTCACAAGTCAAAAATGCTCCTACCTTTGAAATGATTTTAGAAGAGTTACTTCAAGCCCTGTCTGGTCATGTCATGGTGGTGCATTGTCGGGTGATTGAACGCTCATTTATCAACCAAGCATTAAAGCGTGTTATTCATGAGACGATTGAAATGCCGATGATTGACACAATGGAACTCGAAGCGCGTCTTTATCGCCAGCCTTCAACTTTAAGTTGGATGCAGCGATTATTCAAAACAAAACAATCTGAAAGTATTTCAATTCGCTTGGCCGCCAGTCGAGCAAGGTACGGCTTGCCTATGTATAAACCCCACCATGCTGTTACCGATGCGTTGGCAACTGCCGAATTGTTACAAGCACAAATCGCGTATCGGTTTTCACACAATACTCGACTTGACGAACTTTTGGTTTGACCAATATGCTTTTAGCGGTTTCTCTCGGTGCGCTCAGCTGAGATGGCTTTCGAATATGCAGGCGATTGATGAAGTGGGTGCTTGCATGTTAGGTAAACGCGTTGCATTTTTGATGTTTGAAGTCAGACTATGCTTCAAACATGTTCGAAACCAAATCCATCATGTCTGCCAAAGTATTTAACCCCTATCTATCTCGTAAAATAAATTAACGAATGAATCAATCACAAAATTACTATGTAGAGATGGTTATTGTCTGTACTAATTTATACCCAAAGTTTCTAATTGAGCGAATGGCCGGCGCTTCGGCGCCAACCTCAATCATTTTTTTACGTAATCGTGTGATGTGTACTTCAAGAGCCGATTTACTTTTTGTGTCAAGGGTGTCATCAAACAGTGAAATCAGTTTAAAGCTTTCTAACTGTTGATCAGTCGCTTGGCTAAGTGCTTTTAACAGAGTGAGTTCAATCGAGTTGAGTGCTATGACATTTTGCCCGATGAGTACTTGTCGTTTCACAGAAAGATTTAAGGTATGTTCTTTTTGGGGCCCTGCTTGTAATCTTTTTTCATAACTATCGATGACTGCAGAAAGCTCAAGTGCAGAAGAGGGTTTCGAAATGTAAACATCAGCGCCATGCTCATAACCTTTCAAGCGGTCTTCAGGGCTTTGGCGAGCAGTGAGCATGATGATGAATAAGTGTGGTCGAACTACTTTTAACCGTTTGGCAATACTTAAGCCGTTTTCTCCGGGTAAGTTTAAGTCAAGCACCACAATTTCAACTTCATGCATAGCAAGTATTTCTTCCAGATCATCTGCGTCGGTAGCTTGCAGAACGACATGGCCTTGAGAAATTAAATAGTTTGCTAAAACTTCACGAAGATTATCGTGGTCTTCAACTAGAGCAATTTTTAAAGGGATAGCCATATTGATTCTTAAAGGGGTAGCCATATTTTAAATGTAACCTTGTTTTCAATTGGATGATATGTAACGATACCCCCCAACGCTTTAACAAAAGACCTTACTAAAAAAAGCCCTAAACCTGAACCCGTTATGGCATGAGCCGAAGGGCTACGGTAGTACTTTTCAAACAATCGTTTTGGGTCAGGTAAGTCAAATTGACCTAACTGGTTCGTGATAGAGATGCTAGCACCCGTGTGATTATTTAGCGTTTCAACTTCACATGTTATCGACACAACACTATTGGGGTCAGAATATTTCAACGCATTTTCAATGAGATTATTCAAAACAACTAGCGTTAAGGCCGCATCTGTTTCAATCACTAAATTTGGTACTGCATCCGTGCGTATTCGATTATTTGTATGACATTTTTCAATTGCTGTAGCGATGAGATCGCTTAAGTGAATTGAATTTCGATCAATAACGTAATTCCCTTCTTCAATGCGTTGAGCCTGACTGCAGTGCTCGATTATCTTGTCTATTTCTGTAACCCCTCGTTCGATTTGTTTTTTTAATTCATTTTGCGGCATGGCTGTCTGAACAGAGTAAGCCATTGCAGTAAGGGGTGTTCTAATTTCATGCGTGAGCATGGCAAAGAAAACGTTTTGCTCTTCTCGTCGTTTGCGTTCAAAGTAGGCCTCTTCTTTAGCCCGAGCCAAGGCTTGATTAGTGCTCTGTTCCATTTTTTTTGTTCTTAAATAAACCGTCGAACCAATAATTAACGCTGAAAAAAAACTCTGAAAAGTAAAACGATACAATGAGAGATCACTTGCATCAACAACACCCAACCCAGGTAAAATGATAGTTATAGACCCAACTGTAAAAAGCCAACAGCTTATCGCGACTAACAAGGGTGGAATCAATTTATTTTGGTCAATTTTTCTTCTGTTTTTAAAGACACAGATACTCGCCACACTAAGTATTGCAAATGAGGTTAATGCTATCAAAGCATTTAAATGAAGTGCTAATTGTTGTTTTTGGGCCAGCATCAGTATTAACCCTAGCAAAGGGTAAAATTGAAGTGTAAGTAAAGCACGCATCATCCATATCGGTGGTTTATATTCTTGTAACAGACTGCGATAAAACAACAAATATGCAGCGGGCATTAATATAAATAAATATGAATAAATTTCGTTGGCTGCATGTGAACTTATGATTTGGCTGTAATAAATTCTTATGAAACCAAAGTAGGCTAAAGAAAATGCTAAAGACGCGACTTGTAAAGCAACGAATGCCACAGATATTTTGTCTATCTTAAAAATAAGTAATAGTAAGCTCCAACACAATAAAAACACCATAAGCACCACATCAATGCTGTTGGTGTAAAGTTGCTTTTTTTCTATTGCCATCATCACATCTAAGACTTCTGCATCTACTCCAACGATCATTGAACTTGAGCTTTTTATGCGAAGCCATACAAATCTTGGCTGTGCACCAGGTTCTAAAATAAATCCATGATTGACCGATTGAAAAGCTTGGTCATGCCAACTGTAGTTATCACCTGTTGTTAACACTAGGGGTAATATTTTGGAGTCATAAAGTTGAATTTCGTCTAGGTAAGGGGGGCGAACACGCAGAGCGATCGGTTGATTATCGTTTGACTTATCATGGGGCTGTGCAATTTTTAGTTTCAACCAAAATACTGATGGGCTAAAACCCTTGCTTAAA
Organism: uncultured Alcaligenaceae bacterium; assembly: GCA_937896225.1. Lineage (GTDB taxonomy): Bacteria > Pseudomonadota > Gammaproteobacteria > Burkholderiales > Burkholderiaceae_B > Algicoccus. Next base: position 19,286 of record CALBMZ010000245.1, read on the forward strand.
ATACCGGTGTAGCTTTTGAACGGTTTCTTGCTGACTTGATCAAAAGTCAGTTCGCCGGTTTTGTCTTCAAAGTAGGATTGTTCAGCAATAAGGTTTGCCCAAGCCTGCCCCACGGTTAGAAGCAAGCAAAGTAGGGCTAAGCTTGCAAATTTAGCGGCCCACGTTATGATATTTGATTGCTTTGCCATCGTTTGTTTAGTTTGGTTCAATGAAGAATGTTCAGAATGTTAGATTGATAATGCCAAATGCCTAATACAAACTGCATACACAATACTTGCTTTTTAGTTGAGCATTCTAACCAATGGCAGCCCTATGTTATCTAGACAAGATCACCGTATAGAGGTGAATGTCTTGCAAACGCATAGCCCAGCTGAAATATATGCTTGGGTTCAGTCTTTCACTGAAAAAGAGGCTCGAGCCAGGGTTATCATGGCCCCATTCGAGCACCCTTTAGACTTCCCAAAACACCTGCGTTTTAAGAATTTACCAGATGACGAGCTGTTTACGGCAGAAGGGCAGTGCTTGTGTTGTGCGTTGAAGTCACCTTTAGCCGACTCGTTGAGAAGTCTTTTTATGATGGTTTTAACCAAACAAGAGCCTAAAGTGTCGGCCGTCTATGTTTTAACGCAGGCAAAAAAATCTGATTTGTTGCTACAAACCTTAAAACATGCTCCATTTTTAGCGCAAAGGTATCGTTTTGGGGCATTTTTATGCATGAATGCAACGAATATGCTCGTGAATGTTGTTGAATAAGTTCGTAATGGTTGTTGATTAGGTCACGTTTCAGTTAAACTAAGATGTGATTTGTCGCTTGTTCAAAGGCTTTTCACATTTTGTATGCGTCATAAATTAAAGTTTGATACCCATAGTCATTGAGTCATTGCCTAATTTTGGTAATGTTAAATATATATGTTTTCATGTCTGCTTTAGTTATGCATCGCCTCACACATCATAATTTTTTAGCCTTTTAGTTTCGCCTCTGTTTTTGAGTGAGAGCGCTGCTTGAGTTTTTTAGATTTTTTTTGCGTTTACGCTATACCTGACATAGCTTAGATTTGCCATAACTTAAGGTTTGGTAAAGTTAATAAGTGAACCGGGCTAGTTGTTGCGAATTAAATTTATCTTTTGGTTTTGTGATGATAGGGATGTGAAGCACGCAAAAAAGCCAACCTAAAAAGGTTGGCTAAATTGAAACTTAACAAGTAAAAATTAAAGACTATAAGATTGAAATTAAAAGATAATAACTTGAAGAACAAAAATCAATCAGAAAAATTTGGTTGCGGGGGCAGGATTTGAACCTACGACCTTCGGGTTATGAGCCCGACGAGCTGCCAGACTGCTCCACCCCGCGTCTGAGTCATAGATTATAGCAGAGATAAAATTTATGAGCAAATCCACCGTTATAAAGGCACTAGAAATAGAAAGATGACCAACGAACATGATGCAATACATGCTGAAAAAATTATTGAAGCTGCACTACTTTGTGCCCCAACGGCTATGTCTGTGGGTTCGTTAAAAAAACTTTTTGTTGAAAACGAAGTTTCTGATGAAGATATAAAAAATTGGCTCGAATCGCTTCAACATAACTGGCAAGACCGTGGTCTTGAGCTTGTTGAAATAGCTTCAGGTTGGCGATTTCAAAGTCGTATTTCCATGCAGCGTTTTTTAGATCGTCTCAACCCCGAGCCAACTCCAAAATACTCGCGTGCAGTTCTTGAAACGTTAGCAATCATTGCTTGGAAGCAACCTGTTACACGCGGTGATATTGAAGACATTCGTGGCGTTACAGTTTCTACGCAAATTGTTCGAACGCTTGAAGAAAGGGGTTGGATAGAAGTGATTGGTCATCGTGATGGTCCAGGTCGTCCAGGCTTACTCGGCACAACGCGGCAATTTTTAGATGATTTGGGTCTTCATGCTCTAGATGAGTTGCCAGCTGTTCACTCGCCTGAGATTAAGGTTGCTGATGCGCTTATGGGCCTAACTCCGTCACTGCCAGATTCAATACCAGACTCAATACCAGACTCAATACCAGACTCACTACCATATCAAGAATCGACCATCGAAGATATTACCGTCATTGAGCCAATAATTAGTAAATCAGAGAGCTCTTCGCTCGAAGAAAGCTTGCTAGAACAACCAAAATTAGAAGAACGTTAATTATGATTAAAAAAATACCATCCAGCGCTAAATCATTAGATTTGGCCCAAACTCCAGATACTGAGATTGTTAGTGTCGTCAAAAAACGAGTAACACGCGCAAGCAAGAAAACAGCGGTTTTAAGCGATGTCGCCGACCCGATTCCTCAGCCTGATGAGGTTGTGAAAACCAAGCTAGTTCGTAAAGCTAAAGTTGTGAAAGCAGATCAAGTCGATCAAGTTATTGAAACGGCTGAGCAAGAAAATTCTGTCAAGACCGTCAAGAAACCTAAGGTTGCTAACGTTCCTAAAAAAACAGCAAAAGCGGTTAAGGTCAACATAGACCAAAATGAGGTGATTGAGTCAGGCAAAACGCCTAAGGTTGCGAAAGCAAGCCAAGCTGAAAGAGTACCTAATGCCTTACCTAAAGTTGCAATTCCTAAAGCAACAACAGCTAAAGTAACAACAACAAAAGCAGCAATTCCTAAAGTAACAACAACAAAAGCAGCAATTACTAAAGTAACAACACCTAAAGCAACAGCACCTAAAGTAGCTAAGTCAAATGACTTGGTTCAAGATGTTCAAGCAACAGATTTGGTCGAACCCATCAAGGTGGTTAAATCGGGGCGAACACGAAAGGTCGCCACAAAAGGGGTGACTGCAACCCACGAAGCCCAAGCAGTAAAAGAAGGTCAAGTAGAGGTTCAAGTGGTAAAAGAGGCTCAAGAAGATCAGAAAACAGAAACAACTTTAGTTAGAAAACCAAGAAAATCTAGTAAAACTAACGTTTCTCATGTTGTAGCCAATACTGACTTCTCAAAAACTGATCTTGAATCAGCTGCGTCTAACCAGCCTGTAGCTGCGCTTAGCCAGCCTGCTGAAATGCTTGAAGTTGAGGCGTCCGTTCAACAAAGTAAGCTAGACCAAAATGATAATGATTCAAAACCTCGTCATCGACAGTTACGCACGCCTTTTCGCCGTCGCCGAAATGAAGGTGTTTCAAGGCCGCAGGGCTTCGAGGCCAATACTCCGGACTCTCAAGGCGGCTTGAAGAACCCCCAGCATGCGAATAAGTTTGAAGAAAATGCTGATTCAAATAACCAAGTTCAAAACGAGGTACAAGCTATTGATGTTGAAGACGCTGACTTGTCTTATTTAAGCAAATCTGCCAAAACAGAGCAGCGACTAGGTAAGTATTTGCAAAGCGAACTGCTGATGCCTAAGTTGCACAAGCTGTTAGCCGACGCAGGTATTGGCTCGCGGCGTGAAATGGAAGAGCTTATTATTGCGGGCCGTGTCTCAGTCAATAGCGAGCCTGCTCATATCGGTATGCGGGTGGGCACGAATGATATTGTCAAGGTCAACGGCAAACCGATTGCTCGTCAGTCAACAACTAAACCACCTCGCGTCATTATTTATCACAAACCAGCTGGCGAAATTGTGAGTCACGATGACCCTGATGGCCGAGTGAGTGTTTTTTCGCGGCTGCCGCGGTTAAAAGTGGGCAAATGGCTATCGGTCGGTCGGCTTGACTTAAATACCGAAGGCCTGTTGATATTGACGACTTCTGGCGATCTGTCTAATCGATTGCTTCACCCTCGCTATGGTAATGAGCGTGAGTACGCGGTTCGCGTTTTAGGTGAGGTCACTGACGAGATTCGTAAAAAACTAGTCGAGGGTGTAACACTTGAAGATGGTATGGCTTCCTTTGGTGTGTTTGATTTCATTGGCGGTGAGGGCAGTAATCGTTGGTACCGCGTTACCTTGCAAGAAGGTCGCAATCGCGAAGTGAGACGCCTATTTGAAGCAGTTGGCTTGACGGTTAGTCGTTTAATTCGAACAAGATTTGGCGATATTGTTTTGCCCTCCACGTTACGCCGGGGTCGTTGGGAGGAAGTTGAGCCCAACTTAGTCTCGGCATTAATGGTTCAGCTTGGTCTGTTAAGGGATGAAGACGACCCTGTGGGTCGAGGTGGTAAGCGTCTTGTTAGGCAGCCAATGAGTCATGATAGTGCCTTGCCACCGGGTTTTGGTACGCTTGAGCGCAATGGTTCGCATGGTGCAAAAATGGGTCGTAAGGGTGTTGTAACGGGTGGTCGACCCCATGAGCATGGCTCTGGTGGTTTTCGGTCAAACGATGCGCAGTCTGCTCGTTTAACAGTGGGTGGTGGTTTTGCAAATGGTCATCCCCAAAATGGGCGGCCTGGCGCGCCCCGTTCAGGTGCTCCTAAGTCTGGTTCGCCGCAAAAACCGGGTCAGCCTAGATTAGGTCAAGCCAAGCCTTTTAATAAGAGCAAACGGCCCTCAAGTCGACCATCTTTTGAAAATAATGTTGCAACTGACTCAGTTGCCCATGATTCGCCTACCCATCCGCGCCCTAAATTTGACCCCAGATCAAAGCCACGTAATCCCCGATCAAGTAATGCGGGGGTTGCACATTCGACATCGAATCAAGGGGTCGCAAACGGACCGAATAGGGGGCCTAATGCACCGCATGCTGCTAAGAAACGGCCTGGTAGCAAGGGTCCAAATAGTAAGGGACCTAATAATGGTCCGCGTCCAAATGGTCTTGTTGGTAATGCTCAAAATCGAGATGACGATTGGCAACCAAGCGGTGCGGCAGCGCATGAGTCTCGTTTGGGCTTTGTAAAAAAATAGCGAATTTTTTTCCGATAGATTAGCAAGTCTTTTTGAGTGCTAGCTGTCGGAAATTACAGATTATTTTTGGCTCTTTGTGCTAAACTAGACTTCTAAATAGAAGTTGGTATTTACATGGGCTGTTTACAGCCCTTTTTTTTTGACGGTATGGCTGATCTTTTTACATTAACACAACAAGCGCTTGCAGGCACCGACATTGAATTGGTTGATGTTGAGCGCGCGCCGTTGGGCGTTTTGCGCATCATAATTGATCATCCACAGGGCGTTTTAATTGAGCATTGCGAAAAAGTGTCGCGTCAACTATCGTATGTGTACGAGGTTGAAAATGTCGATTATCGTCGCCTCGAGGTGGGTTCTCCAGGGGTTGATAGGCCATTACGTCAAGTATCAGATTTTGTACGATTTATGGGTGAGCGAATTGAGGTCAAAATTAAGCAGCCTATTGATAATCAAAAAGTATTTGTCGGCCGTTTGGGTCTGGCAACCGAAGGTACGGTTAGCAGTGAGGGTGATAAAACTTTCACTGTCGAGTTTGAGGCTAAAAAGAATGATGTTCGTTTGATTCCGTTCTCGTTTAACGACGTAGAGCGGGCCAAGTTGAGCCCCGTTCTCGATTTCAAGGGTAAAAAGCGATGAGTCGCGAAATTTTATTATTAGTAGATGCTTTGGCGCGTGAAAAAAACGTGACGCGTGATGTCGTGTTTGATGCACTTGAGGGCGCGCTGGCCTCGGCCATGAAAAAACGCTTTCAGGAAAACGTTGATATTCGCGTATCTGTTGATCGTATGTCGGGTGACCACGAGGGCTTTCGCCGTTGGCTTGTTGTGCCTAACGAATTGGGTTTGCAAGAGCCTGATCAGCAAGAATTGCTCTCAGACGCGACCGAAGTTGTCTCTGATATTGAAGTTGGTGAGTACATCGAAGAGGCGCTTGAGCCGATTGAGTTTGGTCGCATTGGTGCACAAGCTGCTAAGCAAGCTATCCTTCAACGTATTCGCGATGCAGAGCGTGAGCAACTTTTGGCAGATTTTCTTGACCGTGGCGAGTCCATTATTGGCGGCACGGTTAAACGCATGGACAAAGGCGACGCCATTATTGAAATCGGCAAAGTTGAAGCCCGTCTTCCTCGCAGCGAAATGATTCCTAAAGAAAACCTTCGCCTGGGTGACCGAGTTCGTGCATGGGTACTTCGCATTGATCGCAGCGCAAGAGGCCAGCAGGTCATTTTGTCGCGTACAGCATCAGAGTTTATTAAAGAACTTTTCGAAAATGAAGTGCCTGAAATCGAGCAAGGTTTGCTTGAAATCAAGGGCGCTGCACGAGACCCTGGTGTACGTGCAAAAATTGCAGTAGTCACCTATGACAAGCGCATTGATCCAATTGGCACATGTGTGGGTATGCGAGGTTCGCGAGTGACCGCTGTTCGTAATGAATTGGGTGGTGAGCAGGTAGATATTGTGCTTTGGTCAGAAGACCCAGCGCAGTTTGTGATTGGTGCGTTAGCCCCAGCTAATATTGAATCAATCGTGGTCGACGAAGAGCGCAACGCAATGGATGTCGTCGTTGACGAAGAAAACTTGCCTAAAGCGATCGGTGCGCGCGGCCAAAACGTTCGCTTAGCATCCGAACTGACTGGCTGGCAAATCAATATTATGACGCCTGAAGAAAGTCAAAATCGCCAAGATCAAGAGCGTGAGTTTATACGCAATAACTTCATTGAAAAGCTAGATGTTGATCAAGAAGTGGCTGATATTTTGATCGACGAAGGGTTTACTGGCCTCGAAGAAATTGCTTATGTGCCATTGCAAGAGCTACTTGAGATTGAATCTTTTGACGAAGACACGATTAACGAGTTGCGTTCCCGCGCTCGTACGGCTTTGCTAACTGATGCAATTGTGCAAGAAGAAAAATTTGAAAGTGGCCATGATTTACGTAGCTTAGAAGGTATGACCCAAGAGCTGATTGCTAAGCTTAGTGAGGCAGGTATTCAAACGCGTGACGATTTAGCTGAATTAGCAACTGACGAGTTGGTTGAAGTGACCAACTTAGAGGAAAGCGCTGCGGCTCAATTGATTACGCTTGCACGGGCACATTGGTTTGAAGATCAAAACTAACTTAGTTTTATTGTTCGCCTAAATTTGACCGTTTTGTTTATGAAGTGGCTGTACACAGGTAAGAGAGAGTCTAATGTCGAGTAATACTGTTGCCCAGTTTGCAACTGAACTAAAAATGCAAGCAGAGCTTCTGCTTGAACAGTTGCGCTCAGCGGGTGTGCAAGTCACATCTGCTGATGATGTTGTAAACGAGAACGATAAATCACGTTTACTAGATTCCTTAAGACGCTCTCATGGTGCGACTGAAGGTAAAAAAATAACGCTGACAAGGCGCCAAACATCTGAAATTCGCCAAGCTGATGGTGCTGGGCGCTCGCGTACCATTCAAGTTGAGGTTCGCAAAAAGCGTGTTTTTGTTAAGCGTGACGTTGTCGGGGTCACAGATGAGTCTGCCAATGCATCTGGCGACACATTGGCAGATGCTTCAAATAGCTTAATCGATCCGTCAATTGAAATCTCAGCATCTGCTTCTTCATCGCAAGGTCAATCTTTAATTGGTGCCAATCAATCATTAAGCGAAACGCAACAATTAAGCGCTGAATCGGAAGATAATTCTGTTGACAAAGCCGCTGCTGCTGGTGTTGTTAATGTGTCAAACACCGAAACCAATGCAGGCACCAATACAGAAGCTGTGCAATCTGAA
>CALBMZ010000246.1 GCA_937896225.1 uncultured Alcaligenaceae bacterium
TAGTTGTAATTTTGATTGGTAACTGCGCCATCTATATTTCTTTAAAAATACCGCTACAATAATTTTATACCTTTAGGCACCCCCATGCTAAATGCCCATACATTGAGTGCCCATCAACCATGACTCCCTCAAAAACTAGCCCACCTACTTCATCAACCACACTAGCACCTACCGCCTCAACGCCATCAACCTTTACCCTCTTTAAGCGCTTTTGGCTTCACATGAGCCCACGCAGGCGCTTTCAAACGGGGTTGTTGTTGGGGCTGATGTTGATCGCAGCTTTTGCCGAAGTATTGAGTATTGGTGCAGTGTTACCTTTTTTGGGCATACTTACTTCACCGGAGGTGGTCTTTGCGCAACCCAGGTTGGCGCCTTTGATTCAGATACTTGGTATTCAAACCCCGGCTCAGTTGCTGTTACCTTTAACCCTTGCGTTCATTTTGGCCACCATACTGTCGGGCTTGATGCGTATTGTTTTAATTTGGGCGCAATACCGCCTAAGCTCTGCCATCGGTACAGATCTTAGCCTTAACGTTTATCGCCGCACGTTATTTCAACCTTATGCGGTGCATGTGGCACGCAACAGCAGCAATATAATCGCAGCAATTTCATCTAAAATCGGCTCGGTCATTGGCTTTTTAATGTCAGCCTTAACGCTAATCAGTTCCTTCTTTTTAATGTTCATGATTTTGGGTGTTTTATTATTAATTGACCCCTTAATCGCCGTCACTGCTTTTGTTGGGTTCGGCTTGGTTTATATGTTGGTGATTGCCCTAACCAAAAAGCGTTTATTACGTGACAGCAAACGCATTAGCCAGCAGTCTAACCGTGTGGTTAAAGCCTTGCAAGAAGGTTTGGGTGGCATACGCGACGTGTTAATTGATGGCACACAAAACACTTATTGCGACATTTACCGCACAGCCGACCAGTCGCTGCGGCGTGCCCAGGCTAATGTCGGCATTGTGAGTGGCAGCCCTCGATTTATGATCGAAGCCTTAGGCATGGTGTTAATTGCGGTTTTGGCCTACGTGATGGCGCAGCGATCAGCGGGCATTGCAGGGGCCATACCCGTGTTGGGGGCGTTGGCGCTGGGGGCACAACGATTATTACCCGTTTTGCAGCAAGCTTACAGTAGCTTTTCTGCGATTAGGGGAAATAAAACCAACCTTGAAGACGTGATTGATTTACTTGATCAGCCCATGCCTAGCGAAGGCACAGCTTTGGTTAAACCGATTGCTTTTGAGCATGACATTAAACTGAACAACGTATCGTTTCAGTACGCCAAACAATCACCCATGGTGCTGAAAAATGTTGACGTTACCATCAGCAAAGGCAGTCGCGTTGGTTTTATGGGTAGCACCGGAAGTGGCAAAAGTACCTTAATTGATGTGGTGATGAGTTTATTAAAACCCACACAGGGTTCTTTAGATATCGATGGCCAAGCCATTACCACAAGCAATCATCGCGCTTGGCATGCCCATTTGTCGCACGTGCCCCAATCTATCTTTTTAGCTGACAGCAGCATCGCAGAAAACATTGCCTTTGGTGTACCCAAAGCCTTAATCGATATGCAGCGCGTTCGGCTTGCTGCACAACAAGCACAAATTGCACAAACCATAGCAGGTTGGCAAGACGGCTATGAAACCTTTGTGGGTGAGCGCGGGGTGAGGCTTTCTGGTGGGCAAAGGCAACGCATTGGCATTGCTCGGGCGCTTTATAAGCAGGCAAATGTGATTATTTTTGATGAAGCCACCAGCGCACTTGATAACGCAACAGAACGTGAAGTGATGCAGGCGATTGACGGCTTAGGTGGCGAGCTAACGGTTATTATTGTGGCGCATCGTTTAAGCACCCTAAAACATTGCAGCCATATTATTGAATTGAAGCACGGCGAAGTGGTGCGTCAAGGTGGTTATGATGAAATGATAGGCAAAGCTCTCTGATGCCTAAGACCAAAACGCCCAAATAGCACCAAATAGTGCCAAATAGCGCCAAATAACGGTAGTTCGTGGCCTATAACATAGTTGTTATTTTAGTAATCATAACTTTAATTTTGAGTTATAGTTTAGGGCTAAACGATAATGCACTAGATCAGAGGGTTTATTTTTGCAATAGCACCTAGTTAACTCTGCCTGCATGACCTAGCTGTTGTAAAGTAAATACTGATTAGTTTTTGGAATGACCTTGGTAACTAGCTTAAATATTTTAGTCATTTGCACCGCAAACATTTGCCGTAGCCCTGCGGTATGTATGATGTTGCAAGATGCACTTTCAACTAAAAATGTTAAAGTCTCGTCCGCAGGCATATTAGCGTTGAACGGCAATAAAGCAGCAGACACCATGCGCAAACTTTTGGTTGAGCGCGGGCTGCATCAAATTGAAGACCACCGTTCGCAAGCTTTAATGCCACACCACCTGTCACAAGCCGATCTCATTTTTTGTATGGAACACGAACACGTCGCCCGCGTTCTACAAATGAACCCTGTTTTAAAAGGCAAAGTTAAATTGATGGGCCATTTTGAAAACCAATCAGAAGTCAGTGACCCCTATGGCCATGCCGAACCCGTTTACGAAAAGTCAATTGAACAAATGCAACGCTTAACCACCCAATGGGTCGACAAAATGCAGCAAATGGGGTTGGTTTGATGACGATAGCCCGTCTATTAACCGATCGTCTGCTTATTTCTCGCCCGTCCATTACACGTTTCGGCACTTGGTCACTGACGTTTACCATGCTGTTCGCCATTTCATTAGGTTTAACCGGCTGCTCAATACTGCCGGGTATGAACGCGTCTTTTAATAAGACCGCCAAAGTTACTGAAAGCCCCGAAGAGCCTACTGATATTGATTACACCTTACTGCTCGTCACCCCTCTATTGGTCAAGCAGCTCACTGAGCAGGCTGATGCAAAAGCTGCGGCAACAGGTAACAACTTACCCCAGCCCACCGTTCCCAGCTACCCCTACCGTTTAGGTGCACAAGACACCTTACGCATATTCGTATGGGGTCACCCAGACTTAACCCCAGTCACTTCAAACGTCACCACCAACTCTTCTGCCAGCACCCCAGCAGGCCGCACCATTGACTCGCAGGGCAAAATATTCTTCCCACTCGTGGGTGAAATGAACGCCTCTGGCCTGACAGTCAACGAATTCAGAACACAGCTTACCAAGCGCCTCTCAAAATACATTCCCGACCCACAGGTCGAAGTCGATGTGGCCGCGTTTAGAAACCAAAAAATATTTATCGCTGGTGCCGTGGCCAGACCCGGTGTCGTACCCATTACCGACCAACCCTTACGCGTCACAGACGCCATTGGCAACGTCGGTGGCGCCCTTGAAAACGCAGACCTATACGACGTGGTTTTAACCCGTGGCAAAGAGTCGGTGCGTTTAAACCTAGACCGCCTGTATTACTCGGGTGATTTAAACATCAACATCTTACTGACCGATGGCGATGTCATATCTGTACCCGACCGCATGAGCCGTAAAGTGTTTGTGTTGGGTGAAGTCGGTAACAGCGTCGGTTCAAATCAAGCCCGCTCTTATGTGATGCGCCGTGGTCGCATGACCTTAGCTGAAGTGATTTCAGATGCCGGGGGCGTGAGCCCCTTTAGCGCCGCAGCCAATGAAATTTATGTGATGCGCGTTGACCCCAATGCGGCCAACCCAGCCGAAGCCGCACGCAAACCACTCGTCTATAAATTAGACGCTTGGCAGCCAGAAGCCTTATTAATGGCTGAACAGTTCCCCATTCAGCCAAGAGACGTCATTTTTGTAAACCAAACGGGCCCAACCATGATTGGTCGCTTTATTGGCCAATTCTTCCCTGTCTTGACATCGGTTAACACCGTTGGCAGCAGCCCGTTCTAGGTCGCACGATGAATA
>CALBMZ010000247.1 GCA_937896225.1 uncultured Alcaligenaceae bacterium
ATGCTAAAAATTTTGTATGATCATGTCTACTAATATAACCTTATGCTATTTATCAATAAAAATGATGGTTATATAACTTAACGGTAGATAAAGATGGAACTCAGGCAAATACAGTATTTTGTAGCGCTTTACGAAGAGCGATCGGTTACTCGAGCCGCCCGCAGGCTAAATATTGTTCAGCCTGCGCTGAGTATGCAAATGACAAAATTAGAAGAAAACTGGGGTCAGCAACTGTTTGTTCGTCATGCTCGAGGGGTTGAGCCCACGCCTATTGGCGATCAAATGTATAAATTATTCTTACCTATATTGGCAGATTTTTATAAAGCCAAAGAGCGCTTGATACAGCAGCCCGGTTCATTAAAGGGTCACGTTCGAGTGGGCTTAATTAAGAGCGTGGCTCAAAATGTGTTGGTTACAACTTTGCTTGATTTTCAACGTATGCACCCTAAGGTGACGCTGTCGATAGAGGAAGGGTTAACTGATTATTTGTTACAGTCAACTTTAGCTGGCTTGCTTGATGCTGCCGTGACTAATGCGCCCAAACGTTCGGTTGGGCTTGATATGGAAATCGTGCTTGATGAACCCATGTTGTTGGTTGTCGGGGCAAATCATCATAAGTTACCCAGTAAGGTGTCGGTTGATAGTTTATCAACGTTAAATCTTGCGCTGCCGACACATAATCATGGCTTAAGAAGGTTAATAGATCAGTGGGCACACGAAATGGGCTTAACTTTAGTACCTGCTGTTGAAATAGATTCCATGATTGCAATGGGTGGTGTCGTGGCAGGCGGGGCCTATGCGACGTTGATGCCTGAAAGTGTGGTGCGATATGTGAACCGTGAGCAACTACTTACAGTTCACACGGTGGGTAACCAAACATTCAGGCGGCAAGTGGTGTGCTTAACAAGCACTGCGCGACCTATGTCAGAGTCGTCACAAGCTTTTGTTAACTTACTCAAACAAAATATTAAACGTCTGAGTCTTCATCAGGCTTTCTAGGTTTAATACCCTTAGCGAACAGAATGCCGACTTCATAGAGAATCCATAGGGGTACGGCCAACATAAACTGACTGACGACGTCTGGCGGGGTTATAACCGCAGCAATGACGAAGGCAGCCACCACAACGTAACCTCTAATTTCTTTAAGCTTGTCAACCGTAACGATACCTAAGCGCACCAATAACACCACTGCAATCGGCACTTCAAAAGTAATGCCAAAGGCAATAAACATACTCATAACAAAGTTTAAGTACGCTTCAATGTCTGGTGCAGGAGTAATAGATTGTGGTGCAAACGAAGCGATGAACGCAAACACAGTTTGAAACACAACAAAATAGCAAAATGCCATACCTGCAAAAAATAATAAAGAGCTTGAAACAATAAGTGGCAAGGCTAATTGTTGTTCATGACGGTACAAGCCTGGCGCCACAAAAGCCCATGCTTGATACAGTACAAATGGCAGAGACAACATAAACGCGGCCAGCATGGTGACCTTAACCGGAACCATAAAAGGCGTGATGACACCGGTTGCAATCATGCGTGTGCCCTGTGGCAGCGATGCCAACATAGGTTGCGCTAAGAAGTCATAAATGACTGAAGGCCCTGGGTATAAAAAAAGCACAATAAATACAACGAGTAAAACAACCACCGTCTTTAATAATCGATCGCGTAACTCGACCAAATGCGACATAAAACTTTCTTTAACTTCTTCAATAATGTTTGGCTCATTGGTGTCGGAAGTGTCGTCGGTATTTAATTTTTCAGTCACAGCATTTTCTCTTGCGAAGGGGCTGATGGCTGATCAGGGTTTGATGCAGCAGGAACTTTAGCCGAGGTCGTATGGGCTGAAGAGGTTGCAATGGCCGGTTCTTTGTTCAGGGTCTCGACTTGTATCGGTGCGCTAGCAGGCGTTGAAGTTGCCAAGGTTGATTCAGTGAGCGAAACAGCAGGGGTAGAAGTTGAATTTGTCGCGTTTGTTACAGAAGCTTTAGTAGCGTCTGTGTCAGAGTTTGACTGATAAACGTTGTCAGCAAAGTCATCTAACCCTTTCACGTCAAGGCTACCGCGAATACTGTTTTCCGTATCTTTCATTGAGCTGTTGACATCACGGGCAGCGTTTTCCATTTCTTCTTTCATCTTCTTGAGCTCGTCGAGCTCAACTTCACGTTGAATGTCACCCTTCACGTCGCTGACATAGCGTTGCGCACGACCCAACAGATGGCCAACCGTACGGGCTACTTTGGGTAAACGTTCAGGGCCGATTACAACGAGCGCAATCACGCCAATAATGAGTAACTCAGTAAAGCTGATATCGAACACGATAGAGTCTGGCCTAAAAGAAAACGATTAGACCCACAAATGTGGGGCATATTCATTAAGATTGTGTTGTTTGGGTCTTTTCTTTGGCTTGTACGTCAATCGTATCGTCAGTGGCCACACGCTGTGTCACGGTCGCTTCAGTCGTTTCGGCCGGCTTGTCTAATGAAGCTTCTTTCATGCCATCTTTAAACCCTTTGACGGCGCCCCCTAAGTCTGAACCCATATTACGTATTTTTTTGGTGCCAAATACTAAAGCAACAATCACCAGAACCACTAACCAATGCCAAATGCTAAAGCTACCCATAATGTCTTCTCCGTTAGACGTTGATGGCTGTACGACCCGACCAAGGCCGGGCACCACCCATAATATGTACGTGCAAATGGCCTACTTCTTGACCACCCTCTTTACCTGAGTTTACCAATACTCTAAACCCACCTGCTGCCCCAGGGTTACACCCGTTATCGAGTGCAATTTGAGGTATACATGTCATCATTCTACCTAACCAATTCACATCTGACTCAGTAACCGTTTGCAACGATGTGACATGCTGGCGCGGAATCATTAATAAATGAACTGGCGCTGAGGGGTTAATGTCATGAAATACAACAAAATCATCGTCTTGATAGGCGATTTTCGCAGGAATTTCACCTGAAGCGATTTTGCAAAACAGACAGTTTGTCATAACTCCTACCTCGTCAACAGCACTTAAAAGAAACTTTAATTTATTTTTTAAAAAAAATATAAATTAACTTGGTTTTTACTCTACTTTTATACTTCACTTCACTGCGCGACAATCTACTTCTCTGCTTATCAACTCATTTAATGCCAATTATCTATTCGAAACACGTAAGCAGGGGTGGTTTTTGAAAAGTTAAGGGTTCGTATCAATTTAAAGGATGTGGCCTTATTACGGCTGGCGACTGGCTTTTTCATCTAGGCCTGATAAACCTTCACGCCTTGCTAATTCCGCCAAGACCTGCTCTGGCTTTAAACCTTGCTCTACTAAAACCACTAAACAATGAAACCATAAGTCTGCCGTTTCAGCCACAATACGATCAGCTTGGCCATCTTTAACCGCCATCACTAATTCAGTCGCTTCTTCACCAATTTTTTTAAGCGCAGCATCTGGGCTTTTGCTTGAAAGTTTAGCGACATAAGATGTCTTGGGGTCACCCCCGTTTTTAACTAAACGCGACTCAATGGTGTCGGCTAAGCGGCTTAATATGTTTTCTGTCGTCTTGCTACTGGTCATAGGGGTCACATTTTTTTAATCATTTAAAAGGCAAACATTTTGCATACAAGCCAAAATTAAGCCATGGTAAACACTAAGCGGTAAACATTATTTCTTGTAAAAAGTGCTCGGGTCTTTTAATACAGGCTCTGTGGTTTGCCATGTTGGCGCATCACCTTGTGTGTTGAGCACTTGAAAAAAACAGTTTGCACGACCCGTATGGCAGGCTATACCCCCCAATTGCTCAACTTTCAGCAAAATGACGTCAGCATCGCAATCTAGGCGAATTTCTTTAATCAGCTGTGTGTGACCCGACTCTTCCCCTTTATGCCAAAGCTTTTGACGCGAACGTGACCAGTACACTGCGTGGCCGGTTGAGACCGTTAAAGACAGCGCTTCGCGGTTCATCCAAGCTACCATCAACACTGAAGCGGTTTTAAAGTCTTGGGCAATGGCGGGTATTAAACCTTGTGCATCAAAGCTTACGGCATTTAGCCAGTCGCTGCTGCGGGTTAACGGGGTATTAGTCATGACGTCGCACCGGTATACCTTGCGCGGCCATAAAATCCTTTGCCTCACTAATGGTATGTTGCCCAAAATGAAAAATACTGGCTGCCAACACTGCACTGGCGCCACCTAAGGTGACACCGTTTGCCAAGTCTGCTAAAGAACCGACGCCACCTGAAGCAATAACGGGTACCGTCACAGCATCTGCAACGCGGCGCGTTAAATTTAAATCAAAACCAGAACGGGTGCCGTCTCGGTCCATACTCGTGAGCAATAGTTCTCCCGCACCGTATTCAACCATTTGTTTTGCCCAGGTTAAAACATCAATACCGGTGCCTCGTCGACCGCCATGGGTGAACACTTCCCACCGCGGGTCGTCGTCAGGCGTACCGACCACGCGACGCGCATCAATGGCCACCACAATACATTGTGAGCCATGATAGCGTGCGGCTTCGCGTATTAGCTCTGGGCGAGCCACCGCTGCGCTGTTAATTGACACCTTGTCTGCGCCAGCGTTTAACAAGCGTTGAATGTCACTGACTTGTCGCACCCCTCCGCCAACCGTTAGGGGAATAAACACCTCAGATGCCACCCGTTCGATCATGGGCAAAATTAAGTCGCGATCATCGCTCGTTGCGGTGATGTCTAAAAACGTAATTTCGTCAGCCCCTTGTTCGTTGTAACGTTCCGCAATTTCAACTGGGTCGCCCGCGTCGGTCAAGGCTACAAAGTTAACGCCTTTCACCACACGACCCGCCGAAACGTCTAGGCACGGAATAATGCGCCTTGATAGACCATTACACGACACTGAAGTGGTGAATTGATCGGTCACGGTTATTCTCTTACACGGTCGAGTGCAGCTTTAAAATCAAGGGTACCTTCATAAATGCTGCGGCCTAAAATAGCCCCTTCAACACCCTGATCTTCAACTGCAAGCAATGCTTCAATATCAGACATATTGGTCACACCACCCGATGCAATAACGGGTATACGCACATGTTGGGCCAACGCAACCGTGGCTTCAATGTTGACACCTGTGAGCATGCCATCACGACCGATGTCGGTATAAATAATACCTTCACAGCCATAGTCTTCAAATTTCTTGGCTAAGTCTGCGACATTATGTTTGGTGAGCTTGCTCCACCCGTCGGTGGCCACTTTACCGTCACGCGCATCAAGACCGACAATAATATTGCCTGGAAAGGCAACGCAAGCGTCTTGTAAAAAGCCTGGGCTTTTTACTGCGGCTGTACCAATGATGACATAAGAAATGCCTGCATCAAGGTAACGTTCTATGGTGTCTAGATCGCGAATGCCGCCACCAATTTGTACCGGTAAATCGTCGCCAACTTCTGCCAAAATCGCTTTAATGACGCTTTCGTTCAGCGGCTTACCTGCAACGGCACCATTTAAATCAACTAAATGCAAACGCTTGGCACCGAGGTCGGCCCAACGCGCAGCCACCTCAACGGGGTCATCAGAAAAAATAGTCGCGTCGTCAAGATCACCTTGGCGCAAACGCACGCACTTACCATCTTTAAGATCAATTGCTGGAATAAGAAGCATAATAAAAACACCTAAAACAACTTACAACGTTTGATGAAAAACCTTAAGGTTTCCAGTCTACAAAATTACGGTAGAGGCGCAAACCATAATCGGCACTTTTTTCTGGGTGAAACTGAACAGCAAAAATATTGTCACGAGCCACAGCGCAGGTAAATGGCAGACCATACGCAGCGGTACCAACCGTTAACATAGGGTCAGTGGGGTCAACGTAATAGCTATGTACAAAGTAAAAGGGCGATAAGTCAGGAATACCTGCCCATAGTGGATGCGACTGGGTTTGACGCACAGCATTCCAACCCATGTGCGGTACTTTTAGGGTGTCAGCGCCACTTTGGTCGGGGTCAAATGCCGGCCCATTGAAGCGTTTGACTGTACCGTTAAAAATAGCTAAGCATGGGGTACTGTCCCCTTCATGACTTGCCTCAATACTTGCCTCATTATTTTCTTCGCTGCGCTCAAATAACATTTGCTCGCCAACACAAACCCCAAGTAAGGGTTTGGTTGCGGCGACATGCAGAACCGTTTCGCGCAAACCCGCCACTTCAAGTGTGCGCATGCAGTCGGCCATAGCCCCTTGTCCGGGTAAGACCACCCGATCAGCGGCAGCAATTTTGGCGGGCGAACCCGTTAAGACAATATTTGCTTCGGGTGCTGCGTGGCGCAAGGCCCGCTCAACCGAGTGATAATTGCCCATGCCGTATTCGACGATGGCGATAGTGCTCATGTGTAAACCTATTCGCCAGTGAGTTAGAGCACGCCTTTAGTGGAAGGCATAATGCCTGCCCCGCGTGGGTCGAGTTCGAGAGCCATACGTAGGGCCCGACCGAATGCTTTAAAAACCGTTTCACACTGGTGATGGGCATTGATACCGCGAAGATTGTCAATGTGTGTCGTGATTAAAGCGTGGTTCACAAAACCTTGAAAAAATTCGCGGCTTAAATCAACATCAAAATCGCCTACTCTGGCGCGCGTGAAGGGCACATTAAATTCAAGCCCTGGGCGCCCTGAAAAGTCGATCACCACGCGTGACAAAGCCTCGTCAAGCGGCACATAAGCATGACCATAGCGGCGAATGCCAGCACGCGACCCCACGGCTTGAGAGACTGCTTGGCCAAGCGTGATGCCGACGTCTTCAACCGTATGATGGGCATCAATTTTTAAATCGCCATCAGCTTTAACGTCTAGATCAATCATGCCATGACGAGCGATTTGATCAAGCATGTGATCAAGAAAAGGTACGCCTGTATCAAGCGACTGCTTGCCCGTACCATCAAGGTTGAGGGCCACGCGAATGCGGGTTTCGTTGGTATTGCGGGTGACTTCGGCGGTACGCATAACTCGAGCCATAAAAGAATAGTTGAAAGGTTATTGTAAAGTGACAATCACTTAAATTTTGAATTTTGCGCTTAATTAACGCGATATCTCGCACTGGTGGCGTGCGCATCTAAGCCTTCACCTTGCGCCAAAGTGTCAGCGATGCGCCCTAATGTCTGCGCGCCTTGCTCTGAAACATAAATTAGGCTCGACCTTTTTTGAAAGTCGTAGACTCCTAAAGGTGACGAAAAGCGCGCCGTTCTAGAGGTAGGCAAAACGTGATTGGGGCCAGCACAGTAATCACCGAGTGCCTCAGAACTGTGGCGACCCATAAAGATGGCGCCAGCATGGCGCAACTTGGGCAGCCAATTTTCAGGCTTTTCTGTGGAAACCTCAAGGTGTTCGGGTGCAATGCTATTTGAAATCTGACAGGCTTCATCAAGGTCTTTCACCAAAATCAACGCCCCACGGTTTTGTAGGCTGGTGCGAATGATGTCTGCCCGAGGCATTGTTTCAATGAGACGATCTATTGCGACTTGTACGGCTTCAATATAGGCTGCGTCAGGGCATAGCAAAATCGCTTGCGCCAGCTCGTCGTGTTCCGCTTGAGAGAAAAGATCCATCGCAACCCAATCAGCAGGGGTATGACCGTCACAGATGATCAGTATTTCACTGGGGCCAGCAATCATGTCGATGCCAACGGTACCAAATACCCGGCGTTTCGCAGCGGCCACATAGGCGTTACCAGGCCCGACGATTTTATCGACGGCTGCAATGGTTTCCGTGCCATAAGCTAAGGCCCCAACCGCTTGTGCCCCACCTATTGTAAAAACCCTATCAACACCCGCAACGGCGGCAGCGGCCAAGACAAGTGGGTTGTGTTCACCACCTGGGGTAGGTGTCACCATGATGACTTCTTTGACACCTGCGACTTTGGCTGGAATGGCGTTCATGAGCACTGAAGAGGGGTAAGCCGCCTTGCCACCGGGAACATAAATACCGACTCGATCAAGCGG
>CALBMZ010000248.1 GCA_937896225.1 uncultured Alcaligenaceae bacterium
AACTTATTAAACACGCTTAGCGTCTCAAGGATACAAGATGATTAATTATCTTAAAAAGGCAAGTAAAACCCCTGAAACTGAAACCGCCACGGCACAAGCTGTTGTGACTGAAATGTTGGCTGAAATTGAAAAAAATGGCGAGCAAGCTGTTTTAGCCTATGCTGAAAAACTAGATAAGTGGGATGGTAGCAACCCGATTGTGACCGCCGAACAAATTGCTGAAATCAGTGCCACTATTCCCGATCAAGTTAAACGTGACATTGATTTTGCAATCAAGCAAGTGTATGACTTTGCTTGCGCTCAGCGCGATTCTCTCAATGAGTTTGAAGTGACATTGCACTCAGGCGTTACAGCTGGCCAACGCGTTTTGCCTGTTAACGTAGCAGGCTGCTATGCACCTGCAGGGCGCTATGCACATATTGCTTCCGCTTATATGGGTGTGACAACAGCTAAGGCTGCAGGTGTTAAAACAATTATTGCCTGTTCAGGTCCATTTCGGGGTGGCCCGATGCACCCATACATAATGTATGCGTTTCACAAAGCTGGTGCTAACGTCATTATGACGTTAGGTGGCGTACAAGCCATTGCTGCCATGGCGTATGGTTTGTTCACAGGTAAACCAGCTGATGTCATTGTTGGGCCTGGTAATAAGTTTGTTGCAGAAGCAAAACGTACCTTATTTGGAAAAATTGGTATTGATGTGTTTGCAGGTCCTTCTGAAGTAGGTGTGATTGCTGATGAAACCGCTGATCCTGCTATTGTGGCCAGTGATTTAGTGGGTCAAGCTGAGCACGGTCATGAATCACCTGCTTGGTTATTTACTACCAGTGAAAAATTAGCGCGTGAAGTGATGAAGATTGTGCCCGAATTAATTGAAGCATTGCCGCCTACTGCACGAGATGCGGCGGGTTGTGCATGGCGTGATTATGGTGAAGTGATGGTTTGCGACACCGATGAAGAAGTCGTCGAAATTTCAGATAAATACGCTAGCGAACACCTTGAAGTGCATTGCAAAGACCTAGACTGGTGGCTAAAAAACTTAACTTGCTACGGTTCACTTTTCTTAGGTGAGGAAACGACAGTCGCTTATGGTGATAAGTGCAGTGGCCCTAATCACGTTCTGCCAACCAAAGGGGCTGCGCGTTATTCGGGTGGCTTGTCAGTTCATAAGTTTTTGAAAACCTTTACTTGGCAGCGTATGACACGCGAAGCGGCGCGCGATATGGGTGAAGTGACTGCTCGTATTTCACGTCTAGAAGGAATGGAAGCGCATGCCCGTACAGCAGATGATCGTCTGGCAAAGTATTACCCAGAGATGACGTTTGATTTAGGTAAACCAGTCGAAGTTTAAGTCGGTTGACTGTTTTTTCTGGTTAAAAACTGCGGCATGCAAGCCGCAGTTTAATCTGTCAATTAAGGTGCAATGCTTATGAACCTAGATCAACCTTTTCGTCTCGATGGTCGTCGTGCTTTGATAAGTGGCGGTAACTCGGGTATTGGGCAAACTATTGCATTGGCATTGGGTGCAGCGGGCGCTAAAGTTTTACTCGTCGCTCGTCGAGAGGCCGCTTTGCAAGAAGCGGTAGACGCTTTGAAAGCTCAAGGTGTAGACGCCGAGTTCCTGGCAGCTGATTTGTCTGATCTTCCCAAACTTAAAGATGTGGCAAGTGCTTCGCAAGCAAAGCTGGGTGGTGTTGATATTCTGGTGAATGCTGCGGGTGTAAATTTGCGTGAACCCTTTCTTGAGGTCACCCCCGAGTCATGGCAAGTGCAACTTGATCTGCATGTGGGTGCGCCGTTCTTTCTCACGCAAGCACTCGCACCTGTGATGAAAGAGCGGGGGTGGGGTCGAATTTTAAATATTGCTTCTTTGCAAAGTTATCGTGCGTTTGCAAACAGTGCACCGTATGGCGCGGGTAAGGGCGGTATTTTGCAACTGACACGAGCGATTGCGCAAGAGTGGTCTAAGTATGGCATTACCTGTAATGCGATCGGTCCAGGTTTCTTTCCTACTGCGTTAACAGCCCCTGTTTTTAATGATGAAAAAATGTCACAGCATCATGCCAACCAAACTTGTATCGGTCGCAACGGTAAACTTGAAGACTTACATGGCCCTGCTGTGTTTCTATGTAGCGATGCCAGTGCGTATGTAACCGGTCAAACTCTGATGGTTGATGGCGGCTATACCGCCCGTTGAATCAAACTAACACTAAATTCTTGAGATTAAATCATGAAAGCACTTGTTTACACCCAACCCTGTGAAGTGGTTTTGCAAACTTTAGAGCAACCCGAACTGGTTACTAACGAAGTGGTGCTTCAAATTGAAGCGGTTGGTATTTGTGGTTCTGACATGCATGCTTGGCACGGTCACGATCCGCGACGTAAACCTGGACTGGTTTTAGGCCATGAGTTTGTTGGCAAAATCACTGAGTCTGCTGCACCAGGTTTTGATGTCGGCACACGCTGGACAGGCAACCCTTTAATTGTTTGTGGTGTTTGCGATTATTGCGTGCAAGGTCGTAACAACCTTTGTTCAAATCGCACCATGGTAGGTATGACACGTGCTGGCGCTTATGCACAATACATGAGTATTCCAGCTGCCTCACTGGTTGCAATTCCACAAGATATGCCTGCTGTTACAGCCGCTCTAACAGAGCCAGCGGCGACTGCTTGGCATGCCATTAATTTAAGTGTGAAAGCGCTATTTCGCCCCATACATGAGTGTCGAGTTTTAGTGATTGGTGGTGGGGCCATTGGTATGCTTGCAGCATTGTTGTTACGTCATTTGGGCGTCGCGCAACTAGTCGTCAGCGAGCTTAATGCCGGTAGGCGTCAGACGCTTGCTAAAGCTGTAGGGTGCGAAGTGATTGACCCGCGCGAAACACCGATTCAAGAGTCGTCTTTTGATTTCGTGATGGACGCTGTGGGCGCTAAAGCTACTCGTAATCAAGCGCTCAGTGCTATCGCTCCGGGTGGCGTAATTATGCATGTGGGCTTGCAAGACTGGGCCAGTGAAATTGATATGCGTAAACTTACGTTGGCAGAGATCACGTTATTGGGAACTTACACCTACACCACAGCAGATTTACGGGCAACCGTTGATGCACTGCATCACGGCGTGTTTGGTTCGCTTGACTGGGTAGAAGAGCGCACGTTAGCAGAGGGTCAACAAGCGTTTCTGGACATTGACTCAGGCACCAGTGCGTCACCTAAAATAATTTTGAAGCCCTAGGTTTTAAATTAGTTCAACTTCTAGCCTGCCTCATTCACTGAATGTTCATATAAACGAAGTGAGTCATAAAATTTCTGGCTTAACGGCCTCTATGGTTCTAGGCTGTGTGATGAGTTGATGAGTCAGGCATCCAACAAATCGGCTCAATTTGTAGCGCCACACCAAAGAGTGTTTGCACGTCATGACGCACGGCATCTGCCAAGGTCATGACGTCATCATAATGACCACCATCGGGGTTCACGAGCACCAATGCTTGATTGGCATGCATGCCTACGGAACCTAAGCGTTTACCTTTCCAGCCACATGTATCAATTAACCAGCCGGCAGCTAGCTTGGTGGTGCCGTCAGCTTGTGGGTAACACACTAAGTTAGGGTGTTGCGCCTTTAAAGCTTGCGCCTGTTCATGTGGCACCACTGGATTTTGAAAAAAACTACCGGCGTTCGGAATCAAAGCAGGGTTGGGTAGTTTGCGCTGCCTAACCTCACATACCAATTGGTACACATCGTGGGGTGTAATCGATTCTGAAGGGTTCAGATAGCGTTGAGCCAAGGGTTTGAGGTCTTGGTAAGTTAAAACAGGTTGCCACGCTTTAGGTAAAGCAAAATTTACAGCCACAATGATTTCGTTGGAATAATGTGCGCGCTTAAAGCGACTGTTTCGGTAAGCAAAATCACAATCTTGAGCTGACAATGTTAGAAGTTGTTCGGTTTCAATGTTCCACACGTCAACAGACTCTATGAACTGAGCAACTTCAACCCCGTAGGCCCCAATATTTTGAACGGGTGCGGCACCGACTGAGCCGGGAATAAGGGCTAGGTTCTCTAGACCATACCAACCTTTGTTTAAAGCGAAAGTGACCCAGTCGTGCCAGTTTTCACCTGCGGCGACGCGAATGCGGTAAAACGTTGATTTGTCAGCTTTGATGACGCTTTGGTCGTTTTGTAGCCCTTGATCGTCGAGCAGATGAATGCCCTTAAGCTGAATGTGCAAAACTGGCTGATGCAAAACTTTGGGTAAAACCAAGTTGCTGCCACCCCCTAAAATGTTCCAATGCGTTTGTAAACTTGGTTGATTAGTTTGGTGTGGCTGATTCGTCTCATTGGCCTGATTGGTTAGATTATCTTGAGTAGATTTAGTAGGTTCGTTATCGTGAACGGGTTTTTGACACTTCTTTAATAAGGTCGATAGGCCTTGAAGTTGGCCTAAATCGCTCAGCATGACGAAGTTTTTCGCTTGGCAGGGCAGGGCGAGCGTATTAAAGGTGAGTAAATCGCAAAAATGAGGGTTTGAGCTTGACATCTGTATCGGTAGTTGTGCTAATATCTTGGTCTTCACATAGTACTACGTGATAAGTTTTAATCATCTTATTCAAGTAATCGTACACTGGCATCGTGAAAAGAGTGAAAAGTATTATGCGGGAATAGCTCAGCTGGTAGAGCGCAACCTTGCCAAGGTTGAGGTCGCGAGTTCGAATCTCGTTTCCCGCTCCAAATTACAGGGGAAGCTTCATGCTTCCCCTTTCAGTTTTTATTGGCGCAATGGCAGAGTGGTTATGTTGCGGACTGCAAATCCGCCTACCTCGGTTCGATTCCGGGTTGCGCCTCCAAAAAATCACTTAATATACCCTTACTTTTTCCTAGAATAAGACGAACTTGCTCAGACTTTTCATTAAGTTGAAAAGGCAACTTTTTAGGTTGGCATATTCACTTAATTAATTCTTCATCACCTTTTGATTTTATATAACCAGAAACCAGTCGCCACTTGGTTTTTGGCCTTAGGCCTGCATACATATTTAGTGCAAGACGCTTTAAAAAACTAAACCTTAAGGGTTGAGCCACTGCCATGTCTCGCCAATTAACTTGGCGCGACGGTGTTGTTGGCGGCCAAGTTCAAGCCAATCTATTTCAACGACATGGGCTTGCAAAATCGCAAAATAATTCTCGTCAATGTTTCGGGTAAATGCATCGCCTTGAGCGCCGCTGCCGTCTTCGGGCAGAGAAGCACCTGGGGGAATGTTACTCATATAGTCGCCTGCCGATCTAGTTTGTCGAACCGCTTGCCAGCGTGAGGCAACATCAGCACCCGTGGCGTGAACAGACCATTTAGCACGCACACGCAACTGCCAATTCAATCGAGGGCTCCAAAAGACTAAACATGCAAGGGGTTGCGCAGTCAGCTCAGCTACTTTTGAACTGCGATGGTCGGTATAGATTTCAAGCACTTGATCAAGCGCATCTACCCGGCGTAGTACGACCGTGCGTGCGTTCACGCAGCCGTCATCAGTTGCTGTCGCCAGCACCGGCGTGCGCCAACTGTGATGACGGTCGTGCGTGGCGCGCCCAAGCTCTTTCCATATGTGCTGGCGAAT
>CALBMZ010000249.1 GCA_937896225.1 uncultured Alcaligenaceae bacterium
TAGAAGGTTGGGTTGTTTGTTTTAATCACAACTTTTGATGATTTAGCTAACCAAGGTAAAAATATGAAACTCTTACGCTACGGCTCGATTGGAAAAGAAAAGCCGGGTGCTCTTGATGCACAAGGCAACATTCGCGATTTGTCATCTGTCTTGCCAGACATCACCCCAGAGTGGTTGACGCCAAAGCAATTGGCCGTTTTATCGGCTATTGATTTAACGTTAATGCCTGTGGTTGATGCTGGTGTTCGAATGGGTACACCTACAGCTGGCATTCGTCAATTTGTAGCAATTGGCTTAAATTATAGAAAGCACGCTGAAGAAGCCGGTTTGGGCATGCCTGAAGAGCCTGTCGTATTTAATAAAGCCATCACCTGTATTACCGGACCTAACGATGGCATACAGTTACCTAATGGTTCACTCGCAACCGACTGGGAAGTTGAGCTTGCCTTCGTAATGGGTGCAACCACACATCAAGTGAGTGAAGACGACGCGTTGAACTATGTAGCGGGTTACTGTTTAGCAAACGATGTGTCAGAGCGTGATTGGCAAATTAATCATGGGCCAACTTGGTTTAAGGGTAAAAGCTTTCCCACCTTTGGTCCCTTAGGGCCTTGGCTATTAACAGCCGACGAAGTGCCTGACCCACAAAATATACAGTTATCGTTAAGCGTGAATGGGGTTGAAAAACAAAACAGTAATACAGTAGATATGATTTTTTCAGTTAAGCAAATTATTGCTTATCTCAGCCAAATCATGATTTTGTTACCCGGCGATGTTGTTATTACGGGTACACCATCAGGTGTTGCGTTAGGCATGAAAACACCAGAGTATTTGAAAAAAGGTGACGTGGTGACTTTGAGCGCCAGTGGCCTAGGGTCGCAGACTCAATTGGTTCGTTGAGCTTTTCCCTTAAACAAACGCTCTTTACTTGGGTTTAGCCACTTCAATCATAATTTCATTTCGACGAAACATGGGTAGAATCCAGGGCGGGTCGTAACGAGCTAGTTGCGGTTTGCCAATGGCTTTTAAACCTTGGTTTTGTGCCCAGCTAAGGGCTTCTGCTATGTATGCTTCAATGTTTGAAGTCGAGTTAAAGCCCGAGTACGTTAAGGCAACCACATACTTTGCGGGCACTTCACGTAATTTCACAGCATTGTTATTGGGCTTAGGAATATTAGCCAGCGTGTATTGACTTGGCATCACAAAGTCTACCCGCCAAGTACCATTTTGCTCGAAATTGGCATCACCCGTTGCGTTCGCAATGGGGTCAACCGTTACGGGTGCCGTCATGGCGATTTTTGAAGATTGCGGCTCTACCGTAACGGGAGCTGTCATGGCGATTTTGTCAGAGCCCTCGGCATTTGCAACTTGGTTATTGCCAAAGATATAGTCGGCAATGAGCTTGAAGCCTTGGCTCGAGGCGTCTGACATATCGCCCTCAACCAACACCTCAGCAACCAACTTAGGCGCATATGCTCTCAGTTCAATCTCTTTATTGTTTTGATCTTGCATCAAAACGGTGTATTTGGGTTCTTCAGTTGCCATAACGTTTGTTGCCCATAGGCCGATTAAAAGACTTGTCACGATTGCAGTGAGTTTGGTGCGCATAGATGCCTTTTCCCTTCAAAATAATAGTATTGCATAGGTGCCATGCAGAGGTGTCAAGCTTAAAGCTTTAATTTAAGATGACAGTCAAATAATAAAATGGTTGCAACCGAGTTCACTGAAGCTAAACAAAAGCTTATCGCGTCTTTAACGACTGTGATGGTGGTTTTTACGTTGCTGTTACCTAGGCTCAGTCGTTGTTTGAAACGCATCAATCGTGTGGTTCAGGGCGCTTAATCAGTCGTTCTGCAGACATATTGCCAGGATTCAGTACTCTGGCTAAACGCCTTGCACACCAAGCCTGAAAAGACGCTCAAGTCTGGCATCTTGACCCAACCTGTCGTTTAACGCAGCAAATTTCAGCAGATGGTTTTATTCAAGTTGATAACACTTTACGTTCAATTTCTTACCCCAATATCTTTGCTTCGGGTAATCTGCACCAAGCAAACTGTAGAAAGCAAAATGCAGAAAACAAACGGTTCGTAATCTTCTACTAAACTGAGTTGTTCAATTTAAAGGGGTAGAGTGTGTTAGCAATTATTGGCGGAACAGGTTTGTACGATTTGGCAGGGCTTTCAGTGATTGAACAACACTCGTCAGAAACACCTTTTGGGCAAGCCTCGGGCGACATTGTGTTGGGTAAAATTAGCCATCACAACGTGCTGTTTCTGGCGCGCCATGGTCGCGGCCATCGCCTGTTACCGCACGAAATTAATTACCGAGCCAATATTTTTGCACTCAAACAAGCCGGTGCCACGATGGTGTTAGGCTTGTCTGCTGTCGGCAGCTTACGCTTAGATCTTGAACCTGGTGATCTCGTCATGCCCGAGCAATATTTTGATTGGACCAAAGGCGATCGGGCCCGCACTTTTTTTGGTGATGGTGTCGCCGCACACGTTTCGACAGCCAAACCCGTTAGTACTGCATTGGTTAACGCCGTGGTGCAAGCGGGTGAGCATATTAACCAACCTGTAAAGTCAGGTGTGACTTACGCATGCGTGTCAGGGCCACGGTTAGGTACGCAAGCCGAAAGTAACTTTTTAAGACAAACGGGTTGCGATGTGGTTGGTATGACCAACGTACCTGAAGCGTTTTTAGCCCGTGAAGCACAAATAGCTTACGCAACTTTGGGTATGGTGACAGATTACGACTGTTGGCTAGAAGACCCCGCTTTGCATGTGAGTGCACTGGGTATATTTGAGCTTTACGGTCAAACTTTAGCCAAAGGCTTACAGGTTGTGCAAGCCTTATTGGGTAGTGAGTTACCTGAGCCTGAGCCCAGTATTAGAACTGCTTTGGTACTCGCCGCCTTAACGCCCGACTCAGCACTGAAGCCAGAACAACAGGCCTGGATGTCAGTATTAAGACGCTAATGAAAAGATTAATGAATCAAAATAAAGTAGAGCTTTCTCAAATAAACACCTTGCCACAAACCTCTGGCATTTATATTTTTTGGGGTGAGAGTGCTCTGCCACTCTACATCGGTAAAAGTGTGAATATTCGTAGCCGCGTCATGTCTCACATGCGGGCGGCAGACGAAGTCAAAATGATTGCTCAGTCGCGCCATATTGAATATGTTGAAACGGCGGGTGAAATGGGTGCCTTATTACTCGAAGCATGGCTTATTAAAAAAAGAAGCCCGCTATATAACGTTCGCCTTCGTCGTTTAAGAAGCCTCTGTACGATCAAGTTAATCAACACGCTGGGTGATTTAACGCCCCAAATACTGACTCGCCAAGACCTAGATGTTGGGCATGAAGACGGCATTTATGGTTTATTTGGCTCATCCCATTCCGCCCAAAAAAAACTACGTGATCTCGCAGCACAGCATCATCTTTGTATGGGTCTACTGGGCTTAGAAAAAATCAGCAAAAGAGGTTGTTTTGGGGTACAACTGAGAACCTGTCAGGGCGCCTGTGTGGGTCTCGAAGATCGACAGGCCCACGACCAGCGTTTGCAGCAAGCCCTAGAATACTTAAAAATTCATGTCTGGCCCTATGAGGACGCCATTGATGTGGTTGAACAGTCGGGCAACTGGGTGCAAAGGCATCACATTCATAACTGGCGTTACTTAGGCACGTGGTGCTCACGATCAAAATATACTAGCGCAGTTGACCACCAACAGTTTGACTTAGACACGTACAAAATACTGGTTAAACCTATCATGTTGGGTGCCGTCAATATTGAGCCACACGTTTAGGTTCAGCCAACCCAACCTAACCCCAAGATCAGCCATCAACTGTATTACTATTAATCAACGCTTATTTGAAACAGAGATACATCATGAGTCAGTCAAAAATTGTGGGTTGGGGCCATTCAAAATTTGGTAAGCATGACAACCTAGATTTCGAAGATTTATTTCGAGATGTAGCCATGCAAGCCATTCAACGTTCAGGGTATGACGTCACTGATATAGACGGTATATTTGTGGGCCATTTTAATGCTGGATTTTTGCCTCAAGACTTCACGGCCTCAATCGCAGCTGTTGCCATACCCGAATTTCGCCATGTGCCTGCCGTAAGGCTTGAAAACGCTTGCGCTACCGGCTCTGCAGCGATTTGGGGTGCATTAGATGCGCTTGAAAGTGGTCGCATCAAGCGTGCATTAGTCGTGGGTATTGAAAAAATGAGTGGCCTGCCCAATCAACAAGTGGGTGAAACGTTACTGAGATGTTCATACGTTAAAGAAGAAGCCCATACCCCTGCAGGCTTTGCTGGTGTTTTTGGCAATATTGCCAGCGCTTATTTTGAACGTTTTGGTGATCAGTCTGACGCACTCGCGGCTATTTCAGCAAAAAACCATGCCCACGGTATGAATAACCCTCTAGCGCACATGCAGCGTGATTTCGGTTTTGACTTTTGTCGGCAACCATCAGATAAAAACCCTTTTGTGGCAGGCCCATTAAAACGATCTGACTGTTCATTGGTTTCTGATGGTGCCGCAGCGTTGGTTATTTCCACACAGCATTCAAAGAACGCTCAGGTGCCTGCCATTCAATGGCGCTCACGTTCACAAGTTAATGATTTTTTACCCTTGTCACGACGTGACCCCACCGTGCTAGAAGGTGCCAGATTAGCTTGGCTTCAGGGTTTAGAAAAGGCAAATATAACCCTTGCAGATTTGCAGTTTGCTGAAATACACGATTGTTTCACCATTGCTGAATTGCTTCAGTATGAAGCGATGGGGTTGGCTCCACATGGTCAAGGGGCTCGCGTCATTCATGACGGGCTAACCCATCAAGGAGGTAAGCTACCGATCAATCTTTCTGGTGGTCTTAAATCACGTGGCCACCCCATTGGTGCTACAGGTGTGTCGCAGCACGTTATGGCGGCCATGCAACTATCAGGTCAGGCGGGTGATATGCAAGTTAATCGCGCTAGCTTAGGCGCCGTCTTTAATATGGGCGGGGTAGCCGTCGCCAATTACCTTAGTATTCTGGAACCCGCATGAATGCCGCGCAGGTTATGAATTTGAGTCAATTGCTCAGGCAAACCGCACGTTTATTTAGCGATAGGCCTGGCTTAATTATTGACAATACAAACATAACCTGGAGAGATATCGACCTACGGGTTGATGCGATGTGTTGCGCGTTGACAAAGTTAGGCATTGTCAAAGGTGACAAAATACTGGTGCACGGCAAAAATACCCAACAACTGTTTGAAAGCTGCTGGGTCGCTTTTCGCTTAGGCTGTGTTTGGGTGCCTACAAATTTTAGGTTAACTCCCCCTGAAGTGGCTTATTTGGGTTCATCAAGTCAAGCCTCAGTCATGATGGTTGAAGACGGTTTTCGTGATCATATTGATGCGGTGCGAGCTAGTTCACAAACCTTGCAGCATGTCATCGTTATCGGTCAACCTCAGGTGGGTGAACTATCTTACGAAGCAATGGTGACTCAATATTTAGGCCAACAGGCCGAAGAAGCCTCTGTTTCGTACGACGACCCGCTTTGGTTTTTTTATACTTCTGGTACGACGGGTAGACCCAAAGCAGGCATACTCACGCACGGGCAAATGGCGTTCGTTGTGACGAATCATTTAGCAGACCTCATACCAGGTACAAGAGAAACCGACTGTTCAATCGCTGTTGCACCGCTTTCTCATGGTGCAGGCATTCATGCCTTACTTAATGTGGTGCGTGGCGCAGCTACCATTTTGCTAACAGGGCAAAAGCTTGACCCTGAAGAAGTTTGGCAGCAGGTTGAGCGCCACCAGGTTACCAATTTGTTTACCGTTCCCACCATCATAAAAATGTTGGTTGAGCACCCCTCAGTTGATCAGTATGACCACAACTCATTGCGTTACGTTATTTATGCTGGGGCACCCATGTACCGTACCGATCAAAAGTTTGCCTTGCAAAAGTTAGGTAATGTGTTGGTTCAATATTTTGGTTTGGGGGAAGTAACAGGCAGCATCACCGTTTTACCCCCTCACATGCATTCAGCGCATGACGATGGCCCCAATGCAAATATTGGGTCTTGTGGGCGCGCCCGAACAGGTATGGAGGTCGCCATTCTTGATTCCAATTTGCAAAGGCTGAAAGAGGGTGAGGTAGGTGAGATATGCTGCCGTGGCCCAGCAGTCTTTTTAGGGTATCACGGTAACCCTGAAGCCACAGAGAAAGCGCTACGGGGTGGCTGGTTTCATACGGGCGATTTAGGCAAACTAGATAGTCGAGGCATGCTCTACATCACGGGTCGAGAATCAGATATGTACATATCTGGCGGTTCAAATGTTTACCCACTTGAAGTCGAAGAGGTTCTTTTAACCCACCCTGACGTGGCTGAGATTGCAATTTTTGGTGTGCCCGATGCAAAGTGGGGCGAAGTAGGGGTTGCCGTTGTTGTGGCCCGACCCGGTGCAACCCTTGATGCCCCTCACTTATTAGCCTTCCTTGAAGGGCGTTGTGCCAAATACCGTTGGCCACACCAGTTTTTCTTTTGGAACAGTATGCCCAAATCGGGTTACGGCAAGATTGTTAAAAAAGATATTAGAACTATGTTGTTCCGTTAAGCGCGTCATAGCTTCGTATCACTTGGCTGTCGTCTAACAAGCCTTCATCTCGCCCTGAAGCCGATAAAAACATTTGTAAGGCCACGGCAGTTAAGGGCAGGGCGGCTTTAGCATCTTGCCCAGCTTGACTAACAATGCTTAAGTCTTTCACAAAAATATCAATTGTGCTGGTCACTTCAGGTTCGTTTTCAAGCATACGAGTACCGCGATCGTTGAGCATCCAGCTAGAGGCCGACGAGCCGCTCATGATTTCCAACAAAAGCTTGGTATCGAGCCCACCTTTTTTGGCTAAAGAAAAAGCTTCTGCCGCCACAGCAATATGTAAGCCACACAGTAATTGGTTAATCGTTTTACACATTGCGCCTTGGCCAGGTTTTTCTCCAACGTGAAAAATTCGTTTTCCCAATGCATGAAAGACAGGTAGAGCTTGCTCAAAAGTTGACTTGTCGCAAGCCGCCATGAGCGTTAACGAGCCCGCATCCGCACCGCTTACGCCGCCTGAAACCGGGCAGTCTATGAATGCTTTACCGGACTGCGTCACCATCAAAGCAATCGATTCCACCTCAGCCGGTGGGCAAGTAGACATTAGGCAAACCACAGCGTGGTTTGGCAAATAATTTAGTGCGTCGCCCGTTTGAAGTACCGCTTTCGCTTGTGCACTATTAATCACCATGATGATCAACATATCGGCCTGTGCAAGCGCTTGTTGTGAGTCATCATAGGGCTTGCCGCCTGCCACACGAAGTGCATTTACGGCATCAACTTTTTTATCGATTCCACAAACCTCATAACCTGCTGAAATTAGATTTTTAGCCATAGGTAATCCCATCGCACCTAAGCCAATAATTGTAATGTTTTTCATGATTAGGTCTCTCGTGTGGTGGTGATGGATTGTATTTTAAGCGGGTGTTTGCAATCTGAAATGAAGGCGGTCGTCACGTTAAGACTTTATGAAAGATTTTGATGATGTTCATATTGAAACAAGGGTATTTACTTGGTTGACATCAGCTATTCTTAATCTTATTATATATTTTGGAATTAAATTCTATTATATGAAATGGATAAAACACTTATAAAAGGCGTGCAATTGCTCCAGATGTTGGTTGAGTCAGCTCAACCTTGGTCGGTTTCTGGCTTGGCAAAAGCAATGGGCTTGCAAACCAGTAATGTGCATCGCACATTACAAACTTGGCGCGAGTTAGGCTTTGTTTCTCAATCAAAATCAACCAGTGAGTATCAGTGCACACTGAAGCTTTTTGAATGGGGCTGTCAAGTTGCAGGCAGCTTTGATGTCAAAAGAACCTCTCGTGAATACTTGCTTGACTTAGCACGCAGCTCACAAGAAACTATCCATCTATCTGTTATTGATGGCAATGAGATTGTTTATATCGACAAAATAGATAGCCCCCAACCGGTAAGAGCATATTCAGAAGTAGGGGGCCGTGCCCCAGCACATTGTGTGGCAACTGGCAAAGCACTCTTAGCCTATCAAGACTCTCAGGCTCTAAACGAATTAGCGCAACCCCTACCTAGCTTTACTTTAAATACCTTTACTAGTTTAGAAAGCCTTGAGGCTGAGCTTGAAACGATCCGAGTTCGGGGTTATGCCACCAACGTTGAAGAGTGGCGTGAAGGGGTTCGGGGTTTGGGCGCGGTCATATTTGATCAGCATGGCATAGCCGTTGCAGCAGTTGGTCTGTCAGCGCCTGCTAATCGTTTGTCTGATGAAAGAATGAAGCAATTGGGGCAGTCAGTATGCGAGACGGCTGAAAAGATCACAAAAGCGTTGGGGGGGCGTACTAAGCAATCGAAAACAGTAACAAAGAATTGAAAAGTGAAAAATTTGCAATGTTGGTTAATTGAGTATGTTGGCGATGTAAGTATGTTGGCGAAGTGAGTATGTTAGCGAAGTGAGTATTCTATTTTTATAAAAAAAACTAAATATCAGGAGACGTCATGAAACAATTAAAACTTACCTTAGCATTGGCTTTAGGCTCAGCAGTTGCCTTAACAAGTGTGTCGGCTCAAGCGCAAGACAAATATCCCGATCGACCTATTGAGTTGATCGTAACGTTTGGTCCGGGCGGTGGTGCTGACACGATGGGTCGAAAGATGTCGCAGTTACTAGAGAAAAGCTTTAAGGTGCCTGTGCCCGTATCAAATGTTGGCGGAGCATCTGGCAATGCTGGGCTCAATAAGCTTTTAGCTGCCCCAGCAGATGGTTACACCGCGGGCACATTGATTGCTTTGACTGTATCGTCTTGGGCCGCAGGCATTGGCACGGCAAAAGCAAGTGACTTTTCAATTGCAGCCATTACACAAGATTCACCTTCTATGATCTTTGTTGCGGTTGACAGCCCACATAAAACCTTTAAAGAATTTTTGGCCTTCGCCAAAGCAAATCCGAATAAATTAAAAATTGCAACATCGGGTTACGGCACGCAAGATGACATCACAATCAAGTACTTGGCATCTAATGGTTACCCCATGACCAATGTGCCGTTTGCGAAACCAGCAGAGCGATATGCATCACCTCTAGGTAAACATACCGATGCGATTTATGAAGAACCAGGTGACGTCGGCGCTTTTTTGAAAAGTAACAAAATGCGTCCGTTAGTCGTTTTTGACGATGTACGTCACCCTTCGTTTCCAGATGTTCCCACTTCTAAAGAGTTAGGTTTTGAAATTAGTGATTTACCTAATTTTCGTTCTATTGCTGTGAGCTCAAAGACTTCACCTGAAAAACTTCAAGCACTTTCAGCTGCTGTTAATGCAGCGTTAGCCACACCCGAATGGAAGAAGTTTTGTGCTGACACTTATACCTGTGCATCACGCAGTTATACCCCCGTTGAAGCACAGAAATATGTATCTGAATTTCAGACTAAGGTGAGTAACTACCTTAAGTCATTTAAATGAAATCAAAATTGAGTTGGCGAGGGCTTATTACGCCCTTAGCCTTTGTTGTTGTGGCGTTGATTCTTAGGTATCACGTGGTTGAGTCGCCACAACTTGCTGCACTGGTCACTCGGGGGCTTGCAGGGCCCTCGACTTGGCCTGACATGATGCTGTGGGTGATCGTATTTTTCTCAGCGGTTTGGGCTTTACAAACAGCAGTGGTGATTATCCGGTCAAAGATGTCAACGATTAAACCCATTCCTGCAACCCAGGTCTCTTCAAGTGATGCAGAAAGCACGCCTTTTTCGTTACTCATCGCGCTGGGCGTATTGTTTATTTTGCTTTACGGTTATCTGCTTGCAGTGATTGGTTTTGCTACAGCTACCTTGCTTTATATAGTCAGTTGGTGCTGGTTGGGCGGGTTACGAAAACCTCTATTAGTGAGTTTAATTGGGTTAATCGGGACAACGGTTTTACTTTATCTTTTTGTAAAACTGGCTTCAATGCCTCTTGATCGTGGTCAAGGCGTAATGGGTGAGTTTTCAGTTGCGCTTTATCGAATCATGGGTATTTACTAAAGGGTTAAGCCATGGATATGTTTATTAACTTAGCACACGGCTTACTTGCAGCGCTTGAGCCTATGAACCTCGGCATCATGTTGATTGGTTTAGCAGTGGGTACTATTGCGGGGGCGTTACCTGGCATTTCATTCGTCAATGCGATGGCTATGGCATTGCCATTCACTTATGCCATGACACCGGTTGCGGCAATGGTGTTTTTAGGTGGAATCTATGCAGGTGGGGTGTTTGGGGGGTCAATTTCAGCCATTCTTATAAATATCCCAGGCACACCCGCTTCATTACCAACTTGTTGGGAAGGTTATTCAATGACCAAGAAAGGTGAGGCTGCACGCGCTCTTATGCTTGCGTTGTTGGCTTCAGCAATTGGTGGCGTGGCTAGCGCGTTGTTACTGACGTTTGGGGCACCACCCTTTGCTGAAATTGCCCTAACATTTGACCAACCTGAATTCTTTGCCGCTACGTTTCTAGGTTTGATCAGTGTCATTGCGATTGCAAAAGAAGCACCTGCGATCAGTATGGTTTCATTGTTTTGTGGCATTTTAATTGGTAGTGTGGGGGTTGACCCTTTGTACGGTATGCCACGCTTAACGTTTGGTTTGCCGATCTTACAAAATGGTATTGATTTTGTTGTGGTCATGATTGGGCTGTTTGCATTGAGTGAAGTATTAGAAATGCTGGGTAAGCGCTCACATGGTCAAGGCGAAGCTAAAAATATTCGTATGAAGTTACCAAACTTAAAGGAACTTTGGGGGCTAAAGGGGCCTGCATTGAGAGGTACAGCAATTGGTTGTTTAATTGGAACTGTCCCGGGTGCAGGGGCAACGGTGGGTGCTGTGGTGGCCTATGGTATTGAAAAACAAGTTTCTCCCCAAGGTAAAGATTTTGGAACCGGTGTTGAAGCTGGTCTGGTTGCTCCAGAAGCTGCCAACAGTGCAACCACAGGTGCGGCCATGATTCCTTTGCTAACGCTAGGCATTCCTGGAAGTGCCGCTACTGCCATTATGTTGGCTGCTTTGGTGTTGCACGGCATTACACCAGGTCCCATGTTGTTTGCTATGCAAAGTGATTTGGTCTATACAGTTTTTGCAAGTTTAATCTTAGCAAATCTGTTTATGATTGGTGCGGGTATGTTAGTAGCTCGTGGGTTTGCAACCATCATGAAAGTGCCCCCAACGGTGCTTGGTGCCTTCATTGTTGTGTTGAGTGTGGTCGGTGCTTATGGTGTTCGTAACAACATTGTTGATGTCTATATTTGTTTAGGTTTTGGTGTGTTGGGTTACATCATGAAGCACTTTAGTTTTCCCTCAGCTCCATTGGTTCTTGGCATTATTTTAGGGCCCTTAGCTGAAAGATATTTCATGACTTCTCTAGCAAATTACGACAATGATCCCACTATCTTTTTGACCCGCCCAATTAGCGGCAGCATTATGGCCTTTTCTATGCTTTTTATTGCGTGGGCTTTAGTGCCTGGCATCGGTGGCATGATTATGAGGCGTCTAGTGCCTCGAAAGAAATCATCGCCATAAATATTTCTTAATACTAATTTAAGTCTTGACTCAAATAATCCATTTCAGCCGTATCTGAAAGATCAGTATGAAGTCATTGTTAAGTCTCAAATTAACTCT
>CALBMZ010000250.1 GCA_937896225.1 uncultured Alcaligenaceae bacterium
CGTTCGCCATGAAATCGTTCACAATCGTTTTGTGGTCGAAGACTTACGTGATAAGGGTGCTGTTTTTGTTAAAGAGCTTGATGAAGTCCCTCAAGGGGGTATCGTGGTGTTTTCAGCACATGGTGTGGCTCAAGCTATTCGAATAGATGCTGAAGCGCGAGGGTTGCAAGTTTTTGACGCAACGTGCCCTTTGGTCACAAAAGTGCACATTGAAGTTGCAAAAATGCGGGCAGCTAGCCTTGAAGTGATTATGGTGGGGCACGCGGGTCACCCAGAGGTTGAAGGTACATTAGGCCAAGCACAAGATGGCATGTATTTAGTCGAAACAGTCGATGATGTGCATAAACTTGCGGTCAAAGATGCTTCAAAACTGGCGTTTGTGACGCAAACTACTTTATCGGTTGACGATGCTAAAACCGTTACCGATGCTTTACGGCTTCGGTTTCCATCAATCGTTGAACCTAAAAAAGGCGACATTTGTTACGCCACCCAAAACCGCCAAGATGCAGTCAAAATGATGGCACCAAAATGCGACTTAGTCTTGGTCATTGGCAGCGCAAACAGTTCTAACTCTAATCGTTTGCGTGAGGTTGCAGAACGATTAAATGTACCCGCTTTTTTAATTGATGGTCCCGAAGCCATTGACCCTGCATGGTTGGTTAATCGAAAACGTATTGGTATCACTGCTGGCGCATCAGCCCCAGAAGTGTTGGTGCAAAGCGTTATTGATCGTTTAAAAACAATTGGCGCAGTTTCGGTTCGCCAAATGGATGGCTTAGTTGAGCAAGTGTCGTTTCCGTTGCCACGTGGTTTGTCAGAAAAAAATAAATGACGCTTCCTATAAATGCTCTCATTGCATTAATTTTTAACGCCGCCCTTTGGATAGCTGTTTTTGGGGGCGTTGCATTAGCTGCTATTGCCTTCATTGCTACCCTCAATATTTTTGGTCGAGTTTTAGGTTTTCAAGACTTGGTCACCATACCAGGTGACTTTGGTTTAGTTGGAATCGGTACTGCATTGGCTGTATTTTTCTTTTTGCCGTGGTGTTTTCTTAAGGCTGGGCACGTTAGCGTTGATATTTTATTCAAGCGTCTACCTAATGCCATGCAATGGTTGATTGTGACTTTAAGCGATTTAATATTAACGATTCTATGGGTTGTACTGAGTCATCGATTGTGGCTCAGTATGATTGCAGAAAAAAATAATATAGACGTAACTTACGTGTTGTCTATGCCACTCTGGTGGGGTTATGCCTTGTGCATGATTGGTGCATCGATAGGGTGTTTAGCTTGTTTTGCTAAATTGTTAATTGACTTTCGATTTGGCCAGTACCCTAAAGGTTGGGTAATCGACTCAAAAAAGGTTTTTTAATAGCGTTTTAAATTAACGAGTCCAATACATTAACGCACTTAGTAAACGTCAGCTATCAGTCATTTGAAATATTTAAAACGGTCAACACATCGTTTAAGGTCGACCCTGAAAAGTCTGGCTGATTGCCTATTGTTTCAAAGGGTAAGTCTTGTCGATTGACCCAAAATGTTTGAAAACCAAACCAACTTGCACCGACAATGTCCCAAGCGTTACTTGATACAAAAAGCACATCATTTTTATGGATGACCATGCCGTGCTTTAAAAAGATTTTCTCTACAAGTGCGTAACTTTCAGGTGATGTTTTAAATTGTTTCACGGCGTCAACTGATAAAACGTGGTCAAGGTGATCGACCATACCAGCGCTTTGCACAGCAGATGCCAACATATCAGGGCTACCATTAGATAATATTGCTGTGGTTAAGCCTGCCGATTTTATTTTTTGAAGAACGCCTAAATTTTCAGGAAATGCTGTTAACTCGTCATACTGCGCCATGAGCGCAGACACGTGACTTGAGTCATAACTTAGCTTCAAGCGTTTTAAAGCGAACTCTAGAGCCCGTTCGGTAATAATTCGAAAGGGTAGGTAGTACTGACTCCCTGCTGAGTTGTGAGGGTCTGATTGCGTGATTAAGCGGGTGTATTCAATTTGCTTATCACGCCACAACGCAGCAATGTTGGCCCCTTGACCTTTGAAGGTATTTTCAGCCAAAGCTTGAATGGCATAAACATTAAATAAAGTTCCATATGCGTCGAAAACAACGGCTTTATATTTCATGGGTAACTCACTTTTTTTAGGTATGCCAATTTAATTAAAGTTGT
>CALBMZ010000251.1 GCA_937896225.1 uncultured Alcaligenaceae bacterium
ATAAAAAACCCGTTCGAATTGGTGTGAACTGGGGTAGTCTAGACAAGAGTTATTGGCAAATATGATGGATGCCAATAATAAGCTTGCGTATCCTCTCGGTGCACAAGCTGTCATGCGAGAAGCTTTAGTGGTTTCAGCGATTTCTAACGCCGAACGTGCCCAAGAGCTTGGCTTGCCCGGCGACGCTATCGTGCTGTCATGTAAAGTTAGCCATGTTCAAGACTTAATTGCGGTTTATCGCAATTTATCGGCTCGATGCGATTACCCTCTGCATCTAGGTTTGACAGAAGCCGGTATGGGCAGCAAAGGTATAGTGGCGTCTACTGCTGCATTAGCTGTTTTGTTGCAAGAAGGTATAGGCGATACCATACGTATTTCGTTAACACCCGAACCAGGTGGCGATCGGTGTCGTGAAGTAGTCGTTGCCCAAGAAATTTTACAAACAATGGGGTTGCGTGCTTTTACACCCATGGTGGTGGCTTGCCCAGGTTGTGGCAGAACCAGCAGTACCGTTTTTCAGGTTTTAGCTGATCGCATTCAAACTTACTTGCGCAATCAAATGCCTGTATGGCGAGATCAATACCCAGGTGTTGAGTCAATGAATGTTGCGGTCATGGGGTGTGTGGTCAATGGGCCAGGTGAAAGCCGTCACGCCGATATTGGCATAAGTTTGCCGGGCACGGGCGAGGTGCCGACAGCCCCTGTTTTTGTTGACGGTGAGCGGACCGTCACGCTTAAAGGTGACAACATTGCTGAAGAATTCCAGCAAATTGTTCAAAACTACGTCGAACGTCGTTATGCGTCGACTTCAAATTAATTGATATATGACACAAGATTTTTCTAAACTCTCAGCCATTCGTGGCATGAACGACTTATTACCCGATGCTTCAGGCGCTTGGCTTAAACTTGAAAATGTATTGACCAAATGGTTGTCACTCTATGGGTATCGCTACATGCGTACACCTGTGCTTGAGCATACTCGCTTGTTTACGCGTGGCATTGGCGAAGTAACTGATATTGTTGAAAAAGAAATGTATACCTTTAGCGACGCCTTAAATGGCGACTCGTTAACACTTAGACCTGAGTTTACGGCAGGTGTTGTGCGTGCAGCGATTGAACACCATCTGTTGTATGACCGGCCTCAACGTGTTTACACATCTGGGCCCGTGTTTCGTCATGAGCGCCCACAGCGGGGGCGGTATCGCCAGTTTCACCAACTTGATGTCGAAGCTTTAGGCCTTGCTGGCCCTGATATTGACGCTGAAATGATTGTGATGACACAGCGACTTTGGCAGATGTTGGGTATTGAAGGTATATCGCTTGAACTGAACACCTTAGGGCAAAGTGCAGAGCGTTTGGCCCATCGCACAGCCTTAATTGAGTATTTAGAAAGACACCGACACGTATTAGACGAAGATGGGTTAAGGCGTTTGTACACCAACCCATTACGGGTGCTTGACACTAAAAATCCAGCCATGCAAGATATGGCTAACGGTGCGCCAAAGCTCTTTGATTTTTTAGGTATTGAGTCTCGTGCGCATTTTGATGCCGTTTGCCAAAGTGTTGATGATTCTGGTATTGCTTATGTGATTAACCCACGTATGGTTCGTGGGCTTGATTATTACAATTTAACGGTTTTCGAGTGGGTTACCGATCGTCTAGGTGCCCAGGCGACAGTATGCGGTGGGGGTCGCTATGATGGTCTAATAGAAATGTTAGGTGGGCGTGCTGCCCCAGCGGTTGGCATGGCGATTGGTCTTGAAAGGTTGTTAGACTTATGGTCTCAATGTGTACAAATTGTTGTCGAGCCAGAATGTCAAGTTTATGTTGTACATCAAGGCGAAACAGCTCACAGAGAGGCTTTGAGTGTCAGTGAGCGTTTGCGTGATGCGGGCATTACGGTTGTGTTGCATGCTGGGCAGGCTAGCTTTAAATCACAATTTAAGCGGGCTGATGCAAGTGGGGCTGCAATTGCGGTTATTCTAGCAAGCGATGAGATTGCGCAGGGTGTAGCTTCAGTTAAGCTTTTAAGAGCTAAGGCAGGTGAATTAGAAGGAGTTGCATTAAGCCAACAAATCGTTGAGCTTGATCAGTTGGTTCATTTTGTACAAAACAATATTTTAGTTTAAGGTTCAAGCAATGGCTTACGATTTAGAAGAGCAAGAACAAATCGCTCAAATGCGTGCGTGGTGGAATAAGTATGGTGTTCCGATCATGTCTATTTTGGGTGTTGTTTTAGTGGCAGTTTTAGCTTGGCAAGGTTGGTCTGCTTACCAAACTAATCAGGCTAAACAAGCTCGCGGTTATTTCGATGCGGTTGAATTGGCAAGTCAACAGCCTTCTGCAGAGTCAGCTGCGCGGGTGATGGCCGCTATGCAGACTCTTCGTAAAGACTTTGGAACGACCGACTATGCTTCAAGAGCAGCTCTGTATGCAGCCTCTGTATTTGAAGACCAGCAAAATATGTCTGCGGCGCAAGAGCAGTTGGAATGGTTAGTCAAGAGCCATCATGCGGCGATCGTACCCATTGCTCAATTACGCTTAGCAGGTTTTTTACTTGATCAAAAAAAATACGATCAAGCGTTGGCGTTGCTCGCTAGTCCTCCTAAACCCTTTGAAGCTTTGTTTTTAGACCGGCGCGGTGACATTTATGCTGCGCAAGGCAACGTTGAGCAAGCCGAGCAAGCTTGGACCAAAACACAGGCTTTAATTGGCCCAGGTAACCCTTTGGCGCCCGTAGTAAAGTTGAAACTTGATTCACTGGGCCGTTAACGAGGTGGTTATGGCGTTGAAGCAGTCAAATTATTTACGTATGCGTTTTGCTTGCTTATTAATGGCAGTTTTAACGATAAGCGGTTGTTCGTTATTTGGTTCTGACGATGACCGAAATAAGCCTATGCCTTTGGCAGAATTTAAGCCTACTGTTAGTGCACAAATTGCGTGGCGAGCACCCGTCGGTTCGAGCGTAGCATTTGGGTTGTCGCCAACAGTAGTGGGCGATTCGATTTTTGCCGCTTCGGCCGACGGCGTGGTAACTAAAGTAGATTTAGCAACAGGTAACGTCCAGTGGAAAATGACTGTTGCAAAAATATTATCTGCGGGAGCAGGGAGTGACGGTAAAACGACTGCCGTCGCTACACCTGAGGGCGATATTATTGCGCTTGACGAAGCAGGTGCTGTTAAATGGACTGCCCGCGCATCTAGTGACGTTATTGTGCAGCCTTGGGTAGGTTTAGGGGTTGTGGTGGTGCGAAGCGGTGATTATCGTATTCAAGCCTTCAACGCCGCTAACGGCGAACGTATTTGGAGTGTGCAACGACCAGGCCCCTCTTTGGCTCTTCGCGTTGCACAACAAATGATTGCTATCGAAGGCTTAGTCATAACGGGCTTACCTGGCGGTCGGTTAATGGCAATCGAGCCAATTGCAGGTAGTGTGGTCTGGGAAGGTATTGTTGCAGCGCCTCGCGGTTCAAGTGAACTTGAACGTGTCAATGATGTGGTGGGTTCCCCGGTTGTTTTGGGTGACTTCTTATGTGCGGTTTCGTACCAAGGGCGAATCGGTTGTTTCAATATATCTCAAGGTGGTCGCATTATTTGGGCTAAAGATTTTTCTAGTTCTGCCGGTATGGCGATCGATGCAAAGCATACTTACTCACCCGATGCGCGGGATAACGTCGCTGCCTTTGCAACGGCTGATGGTGCCAAGGTATGGCGCCAAGATGGGTTACGTAACCGTGGTTTAACTTCCCCTGCAACCACCGGTCAGTTTGTTGTGCTCGGTGATTTTGAAGGGTATGCCCATGTGCTGTCTGCAGATTCAGGTGAGTTTGCGGCGCGACTGGCGTTGTCGGGTGGAGCGATGTTTGCTCAAGCTCAAACGACTTCACGTGGTGTTTTATTACAGACGGGCGACAGTAGCCTTGTCATGATTGAGCTTAAGTAATATTGTGGCGTATAAACCAGTTGTTTCTCTTGTAGGGCGTCCGAATGTCGGTAAATCGACCCTATTCAATCGTTTAACCCGCTCACGTGCAGCACTTGTTGCTGACTATGCGGGCCTTACTCGAGATCGTCATTACGGTGAAGGGCGAGTAGGCTATATCCCTTTTTTGGTAGTTGATACGGGTGGTTTTGAGCCAGTCACCAAAACGGGTATTTTGCCGCACATGGCCAAGCAAACTGAGCAAGCCATTGCTGAATCTGACATCATTATTTTTTTAGTTGATGCGCGTTCAGGAATCAATGCGCATGATCACGACATTGCACGACTATTGCGCAAGTCAGGTCAAAAAGTTGTTTTGTGTGTC
This sequence comes from uncultured Alcaligenaceae bacterium, assembly GCA_937896225.1. Lineage (GTDB taxonomy): Bacteria > Pseudomonadota > Gammaproteobacteria > Burkholderiales > Burkholderiaceae_B > Algicoccus. The sequence goes on from CALBMZ010000251.1 coordinate 4,308, forward strand.
AATAAAGCCGAAGGTATGCGTCATGGCCCTTCAATTTCTGAGTTCCACGAGCTAGGTTTAGGTACGCCTATTGCTATTTCAGCCGCGCATGGTGATGGCGTCGTGCAGTTAATTGAAGACGCTCTAATTGCATATGCCCCAGAGCCTGTGCCAAAGGCAGAATCAGATTTTGAGTTTGACTTCCCAGAAGAAGCGGCATCTACTGAAGCTTCACCATCTGATGTCGATGAAGACGTTCGTACGCATCGCATTAAGCTTGCTATTGTGGGTCGACCTAATGTAGGTAAGTCAACTTTAATCAATACGCTTGTCGGTGAAAATCGCGTCATTGCCTATGACATGCCAGGTACAACCCGTGATGCCATAGAAATTGAGTTTGAACGCGACGGTAAGCTTTACACCTTAATTGATACTGCTGGTTTGCGTAAGCGCGGTAAAGTATTTGAAGCCGTCGAGAAATTTTCAGTTATTAAAACACTGCAGGCAATTGAGGCTTGTAATGTTGTCTTATTAATGCTTGATGCCCAACAAGAGATATCTGACCAAGATGCACACATTGCAGGTTTTGTGCTTGAAACGGGTCGTGCCTTGGTGGTTGCTATTAATAAATGGGACGGGACGACACCAGAACAGCGTGAGCGTATTCAACGTGAATTTGACCGTAAGTTACGTTTTTTGTCGTTTGCCAAGCAACACAACATCTCAGCCATGCGTGGTCAGGGTATTAACTTAGTGATTAAGTCTGTTAATACGGCACATGCGGCGGCTTTTGCCAATCTATCAACACCGAAACTTACCCGCGTGCTGCAAGAAGCCGTTGAGCAACAACCGCCACCCCGTAAAGGTATATTCAGGCCAAAAATGCGTTACGCCCATCAGGGCGGTCAAAATCCGCCTTTGGTCATTGTTCATGGCAACGCGCTCGATTCTATTTCAGATAGTTATCGTCGGTTTTTAGAGTCGCGTTTTCGTGATGCATTTGAATTAGCAGGAACCCCTTTACGCATAGAATTTAAATCATCTTATAACCCTTACGTTGACTAATATATTATGAATGCCCTCTGGAGCCCTGGTATTTCTGAATTAAAACCCTATATACCGGGTGAGCAACCCAAGGTTGAAGGGCTGTTAAAGCTTAATTCTAACGAACACCCTTATGGCCCGTCGCCAAAGGCTCAGGCGGCTATGGTGGCGGCAGTTGGTGATTCTTTGCGCCTATACCCTGACGCATCGGCCACTGCGCTCCGTCAAGCTGTTGCAAAACAATATGGCATCCAAGCTGATCAAGTGTTCATTGGAAATGGCTCAGATGAAGTGCTTGCACACGCTTTCTATGCTTTTTTTAGGCGTCCTGGCCCCTTATTGTTACCTGATATTTCTTATAGTTTTTACCCCGTTTATTGTGGTTTGTACGGTATTACGGTTAAACGCATTTCTTTAGATGAGCATTTCTTAATTAACCCGTCGCATTACATGGGTGAGGCCTCTTTTGGGGCAACAGGTATTATTTTTCCCAACCCTAATGCACCAACTGGCCAAGCATTATCGCGCGCGCAAATAAAAACTATTGTGCAGGCTAACCCGCATTGTGTTGTTATCGTTGACGAAGCTTATGTTGACTTTGGTGCTGAAACGGCTGCCCCCCTTATTAATGAGTTTCCAAACCTTTTGGTGGTTCATACTTTATCGAAATCAAGAGCTTTTGCCGGTATGCGGGTGGGTTATGCAATGGGGCAGAGTGGTTTAATTGATGCACTCGTTCGTGTGAAAGATAGTTTTAATTCCTACCCACTCGATCATTTGGCGCAAGTAGGGGCTGTTGCTGCTATAGAAGATCAAGCCTATTTTGATTGGGCTACGCAACAAGTGGTGCAAGCGCGCGAACAATTAACTCAACATTTAAAAACTTTGGGTTTTGAAGTTTTACCCTCAAAAACCAATTTTGTATTTGCGCGTCATCACACAATTAAGGGGGCAGAGCTAACAGAAAATCTTAGAGCCCATCGAATTTTGATTAGAAATTTCAACTTACCCAGAATAAGTGAATTTGTTCGTATAACGGTTGGAACTTTTGATGAATGTAAGCGTCTGATAAACTCTATAGCTTTAATTTTAGAAGTTGATTCACCTCAAAAGAATTTAAATTAGTATGTTTCAGGTTTGTGTTGCCTTACTGAAATAACGAGTAAAATGAGTTTAGTGCACAATGCGTGTAAACGAAAAACAATCTGCCGGAGTCAGTCAATGAGTAATAAGGGGCAAATGCTGCAAGATCCCTTCCTAAACGCCCTACGCAAGGAACACATACCTGTTTCAATTTATTTAGTTAACGGTATTAAGCTACAAGGGCAAGTTGAGTCTTTTGACCAATATGTTGTTCTATTGCGGAATACTGTTACGCAAATGGTCTACAAGCACGCTATTTCAACAGTAGTGCCTGCGCGCGCGGTGAACCTAACAACTGAAGATTCTGAAGCTGCTGAATAAAACCCAGCGTACCTGAATTTGCCCGCTGGGTTTTTTGCCCAAGCGGGTTTTTTATTCTTTTAATATACATGATGAGACAATTGATGATGAAACAATGCGCGCATTGATAATTGGTGTCGATTTGGGTGATCCAGACTACTCTGCCCATTACGCAGAGTTTGAAATGCTAGCTCTGGGTGCTGGGGCTGAAATTGTGGCAACTTTAACGGCCAAACGTGACCGCCCTGATGCGGCTTACTTTATTGGCACAGGTAAAGTTGACGAGGCAGTCGCTTTAGCGCTGAGTAGTGAGGCTGATATTGTGTTGTTCGATCAGCCACTGTCTCCTGCTCAACAACGTAATTTAGAGCGTCAAATTAATTTAAGAGTGGTCGATCGGGTCGCTTTAATACTTGATATTTTTGCTTTACGTGCAAAAAGCCATGAGGGTAAGTTGCAAGTTGAGTTGGCTCAGCTGCAGCATTTGGCCACTCGATTAACGCGTATGTGGTCTCACCTTGAGCGTCAGCGTGGGGGTATTGGCATGCGTGGCCCTGGCGAAGCACAGCTCGAAATGGATCGTCGTATTATTGGCGATAAAGTGCGCTTTCTCAAAGAACGTTTGATTAAGTTGCAACGTCAGCGTCATACGCAACGTCGCGCTCGTGCCCGTGGTGCGACGTTATCTGTTTCCCTAGTGGGTTATACCAACGCGGGTAAGTCAACTTTATTTAATGCGCTAACGCAGTCTGACGCCTATGCGGCAGATCAGCTTTTTGCGACGCTAGACACGACTACCAGGCGAGTTTGGGTCGAGGGGGCAGGGCAGATCGTGATGTCTGACACGGTTGGTTTTATTCGTGATTTGCCTCATACGGTTATTGCAGCATTTCAGGCCACGCTTGATGAGGCTGTTCATGCTGATCTTATTTTGCATGTCGTAGATGCCGCCAGCCCTCAGCGTGACGAGCAAATCATAGAGGTTGATCGCGTGCTTCATGAAATTGGTGCGGGTCACGTACCACAGATTAGGGTTTATAACAAAATTGATACCCTTGCTCTTGACCCAAGAATTGAACGCGATAGCCATGGTACGATTCATAAGGTTTTAGTGAGCGCGCGTGAGCGCTTAGGCCTCAATTTATTACGTCAAACGATATCCGAGTTTGCCTCAACGGTAGGAACCCATGCGATTTCTCCATAAAATGTTTAATTTAAATGACCCCGGTTGGGGTCGCGGTTCAGATGGTCAAAAAAATGGTCAAGAACCCCCTCGTCGGCCTAATTCAGGCGGCCAAGGTGGTCCACCCGATTTAGATCAGGTTTGGCGCGATTTTAATAAGCGTCTTAACAATCTGTTCGGAGGTCGCCGTGGTGGCGGTCGTCCCAATCCGCCTAACTCTGGTGGTAACAATTTTGGTGGTGGCGTCAGCCCCAAACAAACCAAAGTTGGTTTTGGTATTGTTGCCGCTGCCGCGTTGTTGTTTTGGTTAGCAAGCGGTTTTTTCATCGTGCAAGAAGGTCAAGTGGGTGTAGTTACCCAGTTTGGTAAGTATAAAAGCACAGCTCAGGCTGGTTTTCAATGGCGTTTGCCTTACCCTTTTCAGCAAGATGAACGGGTCAATATTTCACAGCTTAGAACGTTTGAGATCGGTTTTAGAGGTAACGCACGAAGTAAAGTTGCCCCAGAGGCACTCATGCTTACTGAAGACGAAAACATTGTTGATGTTCAGTTCGTGGTTCAGTACCGCGTAAAAGCCAACGGTGCGCCTGATTATTTATTCAAAACCCGTGATCCTGATGAGTCTGTGCAGCAAGCAGCACAAACGGCTATGCGTGAAATAGTGGGTGGCCGAAAAATGGACTTCATCTTGTATGAAGGTCGTACGTTAGTTGCCTCTGAAGTTGAAAAGCTCATGCAGCAAATTCTTGATCGTTACCAAACAGGTATTTTGGTAAGCAGTGTGGCGATTCAAAACGTTCAGCCGCCCGAGCAGGTTCAAGCGGCTTTCGATGACGCCATTAAAGCGGGTCAAGATCAAGAGCGTCAAATAAACGAAGGCCAAGCTTACGCTAATCAAGTTGTACCACTAGCTCGCGGTCAAGCATCTCGAATGGCTGAGCAAGCTGAAGGTTACCGAGCTAAGGTGATTGGCGATGCAACGGGTGATACATCTCGCTTCACAAGCGTGTTACAGGTTTATAAACAGTCGCCTGTTGTTTTGCGTGAACGTATGTACCTTGAAACCATGCAGCAAATGTATACCCAAGCTAGCAAGATTTTTGTTGATACCAGCAGCAGCAACAACATGTTGTACTTGCCTATCGATAAAATTATGCAGCAGGCCTCTCAAGGTCAAAATGGCGGCACTTCCAGCATGTCTGGTATGGGGTCTTCGCCTTCAGCTGATCTGAGCATACCCAGCACAATCAATAAAGCAAACAACGCGCGTAATACATCGCCATTGCGGCCGACCTTGCAGCAGAATAATGGGTCTAATGTGTTGTCTCGTGATCGCATGACACGCTAAGGAGAAATAAATGAGTAATCGTATTATTGGCGTGTTCATAGCGGCAGCTTTGCTTATTGGCACACTCTCAACCACTATGTTCATCGTGCGTGAACGCGACTTCGCCATGGTTTTTGCTCTGGGTGAAGTCAGGCGCGTGATCACTGAGCCAGGTTTGTACTTTAAGTTGCCACCGCCTTTTCAAAACGTCGTTTTTTTAGATCGTCGCTTATTAACAATTGATGTGCAAGAGGCAGAGCGCATCCAAACTTCTGAAAAAAAGAATCTGTTAATCGACTCTTTCGTTAAGTGGCGTATTTCAGATCCGCGTTTATATTACGTAACGTTTGGCGGTAATGAGCGGGCGGCGCGCGAGCGTTTGCAAGCTCAAATTCGAGATGCATTGAACGCTTCAGTAAACGTTCGTACCGTAAAAGATGTGGTGGCTTTAGAGCGAGACATCATTATGGCCGAGATATTGACTAAAGTTGGCGAGCGCGCAAAACCCTTGGGCGTTGATATTGTTGATGTTCGTTTAAAACGCATCGAGTTTGCGCCTGAAATTGCTGAGTCAGTTTATCGGCGTATGGAGTCTGAGCGTATTCGTGCAGCCAACGAGTTGCGTTCAATTGGTGCTGCCGAAGGTGAAAAAATTCGTGCAGCAGCAGATCGTCAACGTCAACAAATTTTGGCTGAGGCCTATGGTAAAGCGCAAGCTGTTATGGGTGAAGGCGATGCGTCTGCCGCCCAGCTTTACGCTGGCGCTTACGGTGCTGATGCTGAGTTCTACAGTTTTTATAAAAGTTTAGAAGGTTATAAATCAGCATTTGGTCAATCGGGTAACACCATGGTGGTTGACCCCAGTTCTGACTTCTTTAAGTATATGAAGTCTCCTGATGTAAAATAACAACTACGTAACGTGCGCTCACTTTAAGTTGGTGGGCGCGCTATACTTTAGTGTAAGTATTTATTTCGGCGGCTTGCCGGGCTTACGCCCCAAGCCGTTTTTCTATTTTTTAAGTGATTAAACATGACAGGCAACTGGCTTTTGCCGGAAAATTTGGCTGATGTATTGCCCGCTGAAGCGTTGCAAATTGAATCATTGCGTCGCCGTATGCTCGACCTTTTTAGAGGTCGTGGGTTTGAGCTTGTTCTCCCTCCGCTAGTGGAATACTTAGAGTCACTGCTCCCTACTGCAGGTCAAGATTTGCGCCTGCGCACCTTTAAATTGGTTGATCAATTATCGGGTCGCACTTTAGGGGTGCGAGCTGACATGACCTCTCAAGTTACCCGAATTGATGCTCATATTTTGAATCGTCCAGGTGTCGTTCGTCTTTGCTATTGCGGCCCTGTATTGCATGCTCGCCCTGCAGGGTTGATGGCGAATCGCGAGTTGCTTCAAATCGGTGCTGAAATATATGGCCAACCCAGCCTTGAGGCTGATCTTGACATCATTCGTTTGGCCCTTGACTGTCTCAATTTGGCCGATGTTGGGCAACCCGCCTTAGTGCTTTGTCACGCCGGTTTGGTTCGTGCCATTATTGAGTCAGACTTAAAAGCTGTTGCGCGTGCTGACGAAATTGTGACGCTGTTGCGAGACAAAGATCTACCTGGTCTTGCTTGCCTTGGGCTTGGGCCTGCTGCAATTGATGCGCTAACCGTCACTGCACTTGAAGTTTTACCCAAGTCCTATGGTGATCTACAATCTTTGGCCAAGGCAAAACATGCGCTACCTAAATTACCTGGTGTGACCCTTGCAATCGAAGAGCTTGAGTCTTTATTTAAGTCTTTAAGTTATACCCGTGTCAGTATTGACTTGTCAGACGTGGGTGCATATGGTTATCACTCAGGCGTGACCTTTTCAATTTATGCTGAGGGGTGGCATGATGCTTTGGTGCAGGGTGGTCGCTACGATAACGTGGGCCAAAGTTTTGGTCGGTCTCGTTCAGCGACAGGTTTTAGCTTAGATTTACGTAAAATTGCGCGTGATTTATGGCATTCAGAAAAGCCCAAGGCGATCTGTGCGCCGCATGACCCGTCTCCTGATCTGCAAAAATTAGTCACTGATTTACGCGAGTCAGGTGAAATTGTCGTACAGTTGTTTTCTAAAGAGAATCCACCGCATGACGCCTTTTTGTTCGACCGACATATTGTTCAGGTTGATCGCCAATGGGTTGTTCAAAATACCCCATTACACAAAACTGTAGATATATAAAATGAGTAAAAACGTTGTAGTAATCGGCACTCAGTGGGGTGATGAGGGCAAAGGTAAAATTGTTGATTGGTTGGCTGAATCAGTAACGGGAGTTGTTCGCTTTCAAGGCGGCCATAATGCCGGGCACACGCTTTGGGTTAAAGGTAAAAAAACGATCTTACGTTTAATACCCTCGGGTATCATGCACGCCAACGTGGTCTGTTACATCGGCAACGGCGTTGTGCTTTCGCCTGAAGCGCTCCTTAAAGAAATTGCTGAACTTGAAGCTGCAGGTCTAGATGTGCGTGCCCGTTTACGTATTTCTGAATCATGCCCATTAATTTTGCCCTATCACGTCGCACTTGATCAAGCACGTGAAGTGCGTCGTGGCGACGCAAAAATCGGTACGACAGGTCGAGGTATTGGGCCAGCGTATGAAGATAAAGTCGCACGTCGAGCGTTACGCGTTCAAGATTTGTTTGACCCTATAGGTTTTCGTCAAAAATTAGACGAAGTGTTAGATCTTCATAATTTTATGTTGACTCAATACTTGGGTGCTCAGGCCGTGTCAGCCGATCAAATTTTTGACCAAGCAATGGGCTATGCCCCTGAAATGAAGCCTATGGTTGATGATGTCAGTTCTAGTTTGTTTGAGGCACAGGCACGAGGTGATCAACTGCTATTTGAAGGCGCACAAGGGGCCTTGCTTGATATTGATCATGGCACATACCCATTTGTAACCAGTAGTAATTGTGTTGCTGGTGCTGCTTCAGCCGGTGCGGGTGTTAGCCCTCAGTCGCTCCCATACGTTTTAGGTATAACCAAAGCGTATGCCACTCGAGTCGGTTCTGGTCCTTTCCCGACAGAGTTGTTTAACGAGGTCGGAGATCATCTAGCGAATGTCGGCAAAGAATTTGGTTCAGTGACGGGCCGTGCCCGTCGTTGTGGTTGGTTTGATGGTGCGGCGCTAAAGCGATCGGTACGTATAAATGGTATTTCAGGGCTATGTATTACTAAACTTGACGTGTTAGATGGCTTGAAAAACATTAAATTGGGTGTTGGTTACATGCTAGACGGTCAAGCGATTGACGTTTTGCCAAGTGGTGCGGCAGCTGTCGCGAGGGCAACGGCCGTATACGAAGAGATGCCAGGTTGGAGCGATTCAACGGTAGGTGTGACAGACTTTAATAAGTTACCTTTGAATGCGCAACGCTACTTACAGCGGATGTCTGCTGTGTGTGGTGTGCCCATTGATATTGTATCAACAGGGCCAGATCGCGATGAAACCATTCTTATACGTCACCCTTTTAAGTCTTAAGTCATGAGCACAGAAAAAGAATTTAATGAATCACCTGAAAGTGCACCCAGCCAAGATGTCTGGGTTAGTTGGGATGGATACAATAAGCTAGTTGAAGACTTAGCCGTAAAAATTCATCAATCAGGTTGGGCTTTCGATCAAATTATTTGTTTGGCTCGCGGTGGTATGCGAGTAGGCGATGTATTGTCTAGGGTTTACAAAGTGCCACTGGCAATTCTGTCTGCCAGCAGTTATCGTGAAAACGCAGGTCGTATTCAGGGGCAATTAGATATTGCACAGTATATTTCCATGGCTTACGGAAGCCCCTCTGGTCGTGTTCTGTTGGTTGATGATATGGTTGATACAGGTATGACATTTGGGCGTGTTCGCGATCATCTACGTCAATCATATCCTGCCATTACTGAACTCAGAACTGCTGTTATTTGGTGGAAAGCACATTCGGTTGTTGAGCCTGATTATTCGTCTCAATATCTGGAAAATAACCCGTGGATTCATCAACCGTTTGAAATTTACGACGATTTTGGGCCAGATGCCCTACCATTAGATACTCGTTCTTGATAAATTCGTAATATTTATACGTATTTATGCTAAGATAGCAAGCTAACTTATTCACTTATAGCACCATAGAAGCGATCTATATGCCTAATGTACGCCTTAAAGAAAACGAACCTTTTGAATCAGCACTGCGCCGTTTTAAGCGCACCATAGAAAAAACAGGTTTATTAACTGAGCTTCGTGCTCGTGAGTTCTATGAAAAGCCTACTGCAGAACGCAAGCGTAAAGCTGCTGCCGCAGTTAAGCGCCACTACAAGCGTATTCGTAGCCAGCAATTGCCTCCACGCATGTATTAATTGCGGGTGTAGTCGGGCGCGTCTGTCGCATACTTCGGTTTTGCCTTGATACCCGATTCATTCGTCCAAGAGCTGCTTGCACGAGTCGACGTTGTCGATGTCGTTGGTCAGTATGTTCAGCTTAAAAAGGGTGGCATAAATCTTCTGGGTTTATGCCCCTTTCATCAAGAAAAATCACCTTCATTCACTGTCAGTCCTTCTAAACAGTTTTACCACTGTTTTGGTTGTGGTGCGCATGGCAGTGCAATTGGTTTTTTGATGGCTCATACAGGCGCCTCATTTCCTGATGCCGTTCAATCGCTGGCTTCCAAAGTTGGCTTGTCTGTGCCACAGTTTGTGCAATCGCCTATTGCGCGGAAACAAGCACAAGAACGCAAAGTTATTCAATCTACACACGAACGTGTGCTTGAAACGGCTCAGGCGTTTTACGCCAAACAACTGAAATCAAACCCTGAAGCCATTCGTTACTTAAAAGGTCGAGGCTTAACGGGTGAGGTTGCCGCACGTTTCGGGTTAGGATGGGCGCCAGCTGATCGTCAGGGTTTGTCAGCTGTTTTTCAACGTTACGAAGACGATGTATTGGTAGAGGCTGGTTTGGTTATTCAGTCTGAAGATGGTCGTCGATATGATCGTTTTCGTGAACGGGTGATGTTTCCCATACGAAATGTTAAAGGCGAAATGGTTGGTTTTGGTGGCCGTATTATGGGTCGCGGTGAACCGAAATATTTAAACTCGCCTGAAACTCCAGTATTTGCAAAGGGCAACGAGCTATATGGTTTGTGGGAAGGTCGTCAAGCCATTCGTTCTGAAGGCCAAGTGATTGTAGTTGAAGGCTATATGGATGTTGTGGGCTTGGCGCAGTTGAACATTGCGCATGCCGTGGCCACCTTGGGTACGGCAACTACACCTACTCACATTCAAAAACTCATGCGTGCGTCTGACCGCGTTGTATTTAGTTTTGACGGTGACGCGCCAGGGCGTAAAGCAGCATGGCGTGCTTTACAAGTATGTTTGCCATTGTTACGTGACGATGTTTCGATTCGTTTTCTCTTTTTACCCACTGAGCATGACCCAGATAGCTATGTCAAAGCTTTTGGTGAAGCGGCCTTTAGAGCTTGTCTAAGTGAATCAGAGCCTTTGTCAGAGTTTTTGTTCAATGAGCTGGCTACGCATCACAACTTGAATGAGGCAGAGGGTCGATCAGCGTGTGTGCACGAGGCCAAGCCTTTGCTTGGATTGCTGCCTGATATTGCGCTTAAGGTGCAGTTGTTAAATGAATTCGCGCACAGAGTTCGGTTGACACCGGAAGAGCTGAGTAAAATTTTTGCTCAAGCCGCCCCAAAAAATGCGGTTGCATCAAAGGCTGTTCAGCCAATGCGTATATCCTCTATTTCTTCAAATGTATCAAATGATCGAGATTTAGATGGCCAGTATTCGAGTGAAGAGCCTGGTTACCAGTTAACACGTCGACCCAATGCTTCAAAGCCAGTTAGGGGGGTTGTGGCGCCACTAGCTAAGCGATTATTCATGTTGCTTATTGCTCATCCTGAATTGATTGACCAAATGGGTGATCATCAACTTGAAGTGTTAGAGGCGGGTGAGCATTTAAATTTAGTCATAGAGTTTATTGTTTTGGTTAAGGCCAGTCAGGGGCGACATTTGGGCGCCTTAATTGAAGCGGCCGATCCTGAAAGCGATTTACATCAAGTTTTATCGCGTTTAGCAAGTGAAGCGATTGCACAGGCAGACTTACCTAAACCCCAAGTCGAGTGGGAAGACGCCATGATGCGAATTGAGTTAGATAATTTAAAGCGTGAGCAGCAGGTGTTGATTGCTCGCGGTTTAAGTGAGCCTAAAGATAATATAAATTATCAGGAACTTTCTCAACGTATTAAGAGTCTAATTAGTGTTGCAAAAAAAATTAACCATTCTTCATTTGATTAAAAACTCAAGTAAATCAAGTTAAAATAGAGGGTTTTTACCCGCTGTTCATCCTTGGTTTTAAATTGTCGTTTTTACCAAGCACCTGTCAAGGGGTGCGCCATGTTGCATCTAAGTTTAGTCTCTTGTCGCCTTTATCCAACCCTTAATTCTTTAAGAACAAGTAGAGCCCACCTTATGATTACTCTAAATAAACGCAGCTTGTCGCAAAAATCTATTCGCACCATGGCAGCCAGCGCTTCTAAAAAAGCTCAAACAAGTAAGGCGATTAGTAAAAAACCTGCCGCTTTAGTTCAGCAGGCAATTAAACCTACAGCTAAACCTACAGCTAAAACTACAGCTAAACCTACAGTTAAAGCTGCAGGTAAAACTGCGAGTAAAACTGCGAGTAAAACTGCAGCTAAATCGCTACTTAAACCTGTAGCCATAAATAAAGATAAGCCCGCTACAACTACCCAGAAAAAAATGATAACTAAGGTGGTAAGCAAAGAGCCAACTGCTAAAGTTAAATCAGGCGTTAAGTCACCATCTGAAGGTAAAAGATCTGTTAAGAAAAGTCCAAACGTTAACGTAAAAACCAGTCCACAAAAGAATACTCCATTAAAACCGGCGGCAACGTCTAAAGTTAAACAAGTAACAATTGCAGCAAAGGAACACATGAATCAGCCGGCATCAAAGGCAAAAGCAAGCACACAAGCTTCTTCTGAGAAAAAAACTTCAGATAAGACTGCAGCAAAAGTAGCCCCTTCATCAGCAACTAAAACAGCAACTAAAACAGCAACAAAGACAGCAACCAAGAGTGCAACCAAAGCGCCCGCAAAAGTTGCAACTAAAATAGGCGCCAAAAAATCGCCTACAGTAACAGACCAAGCGGCTGCTCAATCAGCAAAAGAACCCAAGGCAAAAGTTTCTGCTAAGCCCAAAAAGATTGTCGACAATGCTGCTGATTCGTCTAGTACTGATGGCGAATCAGCACCTAAAAAAGTGCGTGCAACGAAGTCAACAGGAAGAAAGCCAGGTCGTCCCCCTAAAAACCCAGGCAACAACGATCAAGATTATGATGAAAACGGTAATAACGTTGAACCTGAAGTCATTCCTGATTTAAAACCTATTCCTAAGCGTGGCAGTAAAAAAACCTCAGGTCGTAACGAAGTTGCTACCCGTGGCCCGCTCACGCCTGAAGAATATGAAGCGCGTCGTAATCGCCTTAAACTCTTAATTAAGCTTGGTAAAGATCGTGGTTATTTAACTTATGGTGAAATCAACGACCATCTTCCAGACGATTTAGTTGACGCCGAAGCCATTGATGGCATTATCAGTACCTTTGGCGACATGGGTATTGCTGTTTACGATCAGGCCCCCGATGCTGAAACTCTGCTTTTGAATGAAAACGTACCAGTTGCAACAAGCGACGATGACGTTGAAGACGAAGCCGAGGCCGCGTTAACCACTGTAGATTCTGACTTTGGTCGTACAACAGACCCCGTGCGTATGTATATGCGTGAAATGGGTACAGTAGAGTTGTTGACGCGTGAAGGTGAAATTGAAATTGCTAAGCGTATTGAAGATGGTTTAAAGCACATGGTGATGGCCATTTCTGCTTGCCCAACCACCATAAACGAAATCTTGTTGCATGTTCAAAAAGTCAAAGTTGGTACCGCTCAAATTGATGAGATTATTGACGGATTGGTTGATCCTGATGATGGTGAAGAGTACGCTGGTGCTGGTGTTGCAGACGACACGAAAGAAGACGGCCCAGCCGGTGGTATGAGTAGTAAGCAACTTGAAGATTTGCGCGTTAAAGGTTTGGCAAAATTTGAAATTATCGGCACCCATTTTGAAAAAATGCGTTCGGCTTATGAAGTTTCAGGTTACCGCTCTGAGCCTTACTTAGCAGCGCAAGAAATCATCATGACTGAAATGATGGGTATTCGTTTTACCGCTAAAATGGTTGAGCGTTTAGCCGATACGTTGCGTGCACAGGTTGAAGAAGTGCGTCAAATTGAGCGCGCAATTTTGTACACTTGCGTAGACCGAGCTGGTATGCCGCGTAGCCATTTTATTAAAACCTTTCCAGGCAATGAAACCAACCTTGATTGGGTCTTGCAAGAAGTTCAAGCAGGTCACGCTTATTCTGCAGTGCTTGAGCGTCACATACCTGACGTGCAAGAGTTGCAACAGAAAATGATTGACTTGCAAATTCGTGTTGTCTTGCCGCTTAAAGACTTAAAAGAAGTAAATAAGCGCATGGCAACTGGTGAGGCTAAAGCTCGCAAGGCTAAGCGCGAAATGACCGAGGCTAATTTACGTTTGGTGATTTCAATTGCAAAAAAATACACCAATCGTGGTCTTCAATTTCTTGACCTTATTCAAGAGGGTAACATTGGCTTGATGAAGGCGGTCGATAAGTTTGAATACCGTCGTGGTTACAAGTTTTCAACGTACGCCACGTGGTGGATTCGTCAGGCTATTACCCGTTCGATTGCAGACCAAGCGCGCACTATTCGTATTCCGGTTCACATGATTGAAACCATCAATAAAATGAACCGTATTAGCCGACAAATTTTGCAAGAAACCGGTACTGAGCCTGACCCAGCGACTTTAGCCGCGAAGATGGATATGCCTGAAGACAAGATTCGTAAAATCTTGAAAATCGCTAAAGAACCTATTTCCATGGAAACCCCTATTGGTGATGATGATGATTCACACTTGGGCGACTTCATTGAAGACAATGCTACGTTAGCGCCTGCTGAGGCAGCTTTGTATGGTTCAATGCGCGATGTTGTGAAAGAGGTGCTCGATTCACTCACCCCACGTGAAGCAAAAGTATTGCGTATGCGTTTTGGTGTTGAAATGAACACTGACCAGACGCTTGAAGAAGTTGGTAAACAATTTGATGTCACGCGCGAGCGTATTCGTCAAATAGAAGCTAAAGCGTTACGTAAGTTACGCCACCCTAGCCGTGCTGATAAACTACGTAGCTTCTTAGAAGGTCAGTAATATTTAAGTGACTTTGGGGTGACTATTTTTTTGCAGGGCGTTGGTATGAGCCCTCGTTTGCATCTATCTGGCCACCCCACTACAATGCATACCTCGGGCCCCTAGCTCATGCTTGGTTAGAGCAGCGGACTCATAATCCGTTGGTGCCGTGTTCGACTCACGGGGGGCCCACCA
>CALBMZ010000252.1 GCA_937896225.1 uncultured Alcaligenaceae bacterium
AAATATTTAATCGATCGGGTGAAATAGTGACCTGAGGGGGTTCCATACGATACTCAAGAAAACCGCGATCTAAATAATAAGACCGAATGGTTTCCATATCTTTTTCTAGCTTTTCACGAGAATATTTGTCGCTATCGGTATACCAAGTTAGCCAACCAGATGTGGTGAGCGACATCATACCAAGCAGCGTACTCTCGCTAAATGCCTTATCACCCACTATTTTAATTTCTTTGATTTTAGCAATCTCGCCCTCAAAAATATCAAAATTGATGCCGACACGGTTTCTGGGCAAAGGCGTCACAGTTGACGTGATTTCAACGCCATACTTGCCTTTACTTAAGTACTGTTGTTTGATTTCGAATTCAGCTTGCTCAAGCATGGCTTGGTCAAAAATACGTCCTTCACCAAAACCTACCTGACGTAATGAATCAAGAATCGTTTTACTATCAAATTCGCGCATACCCGTAAAAGCTAGTGAGGCAATAACGGGGCGCTCTTGAACCACGACCACCACCACATCACCACGTGTATCGATGCGAACGTCTTTAAAAAACCCTGTGCTAAACAACTGCCGAACCGCCTCGGTTGCCATGTCTTCTGTAAATCGCTCGCCTACCTTGACGGGAATATAAGAAAAAATGGTTCCTGGCTCAGTTCGTTGAATGCCGTCTACTTGAATGTCGCGCACAATAAAAGGCGCAAAAGCAAAAGCTAAGCTGGGTAACAAGCACAGAAGAAGAACGTAGAAACGCTTTAAGAGGCCAAGCCACCAAAGCCTGAGCGAGGTAGTAAGCTTTGCGTAAAAACAAGACATCTAGCGTTCCTTGAAAACTGTTTGTGTATTGCATTTTATCAATGCATAGTTCATAACGAATGATTTTAAAGCAGATATGACTTAACTGAACAGGCGACTAAAATCATTAAAAATAGCGAGTGTCATCAACCCACCTAACAATGCTACCCCCACCCTTTGACTTGTAGCTAGCCAACTGTCTGGAGCAGGTTTACCTCGAATCATTTCAAAAATGTAAAAAACCAAGTGCCCCCCATCTAACATGGGTATAGGCAACAAGTTTAAAACACCGATGCTGACACTTACTAGGGCCAAAAAGGCTATGTAAGAGGCAAAACCAATACGCGCGGTTTGACCAGCATAGTCTGCAATGGTGACTGGGCCACTAATATTTTTAAGTGAAACATCACCCGTAATCATTCGACCCATCATTTTGACGGAGAACCAAGCCGTATCAAAAGTTCGGGTGATACCTAGCCATATGCTTTCAAATACACCATGCGACACCATTACCGTTGGTATGTCTGATTGTAAAGCTACCCCAATACGACCTACTGATTCACCCTCAGCATTTAATTGAGCTGATGGCGTAACGGTTAAGTTAACAACCTGACTGCCCCTCAAAACCGTTACGTTTACAGGTTGGTCAGGGTGTTTTTTAATAAAGTCAATAAAAGATGTGACACTGGGGTTCGACTGACCTGCCATGACTTGAACCACATCGCCAGGCATGAAGCCAGCTTTTTCAGCTGGCTCATTGGTGTTAACTGAACCGATACTGGGCTTGCCCATCTGCAAGCCAAGACCTAAATTGGCCAAAATATCTTGTTCACCTGGGTCCACCAAACGGGGCATATTTAAAACCCGTTCAACTTGACCACTTGCGCGTTCAACTTTCAGATCAACTTGGCCGCCTTCAGGGGTTTTTTGCAATAATAACCACCTTACATTTTGCCAGCCTTGGATGGGTTCACCATCAATTGAAACGATGCGATCATTAGCTTGTAAACCTGCCGCAGCAGCTGGCGAGTTGACGGCGGGTTTGGCAAGTATTGGAGCGGGCTCGAGGGTGCCTGAAAAGTTTAAACACGCATATAAAAAAGCAGCTAAGATTAAATTAAAAATAGGGCCAGCCGCCACCACAAAAAAACGTCGGCTAACAGGTTGGCATGAAAACGCTTGTTTTCTTTGTTCGGGCAGCATGTCAGGGGTGGGATCATCAAGCATTTTGACAAAACCGCCCAAAGGTATAGCTGCTAAGGCCCAAATTGTGCCGTGCTTATCTGTTCTTTTTAGGAATGGCTTACCAAAACCGACTGAAAAAGTTAACACTTTTACGCCACAGGCGCGTGCGGCCCAGTAATGACCAAGCTCGTGGAAAGTGATTAATATGCCTAGCGCAACCAAAAACGCCAGTAAGGTAAAAAACATAAAAAAACCTATTAAATTAAAGCAAGTTAAGTAGTAACAACATACTACTTTTATATCTAACTTAATGTATTACATTAACCACATTAAGACTTTAAAGTTTTTTGACAGACTTCTTTTGCAAAGGTTCTAACCAACTGATCAATCGTCAATACATCTTCAATACAGCTCGGATTGGACCAACCCTGCCCAACTTGCCAGTCTAATGCTTCAGAGACAATATGCGAAATATTTAAATAACCTAAGTTGTGGTTTAGAAATGACTCAACGGCGACTTCATTGGCGGCATTGAGCGCCACACAAGCCGCTTGACCAGACCTTAAAGCCATGAAAGACAACTCTAAACAAGGGTATCGAACAAAGTCAACCGCTTCAAATTCGAGTTTACCCACGCAAGCCAAGTTTAAGGGGCTTACCCCTGCAGCGATACGATCAGGAAACCCTAAACCGTAAGCAATGGGTGTTCGCATATCAGGGTTACCCATTTGAGCCAGAACAGACCCATCGTTGTATTCAACCATTGAATGCACGATACTTTGCGGGTGAATCAACACATCAATTTTATCTGCAGGCATGCCAAATAACCAATGCGCCTCGATGACCTCAAGGCCTTTGTTAAGCATTGTTGCCGAATCAACTGATATTTTTCGCCCCATACTCCAATTCGGGTGTGCGCAGGCTTCATCAGGTGTCACGTGCTTGAGCGAATCAGATGAACGTTGACGAAAAGGGCCACCCGAGGCAGTCAAAACGATACGCGTGACACCTTTGTTATTTGGGCTGTCGGGGGATTGATTGGTTTTGTTTTCAAGGTGCGGCAGGCACTGAAAAATAGCATTATGTTCACTGTCGATGGGTAACAACTCTGCCTGATTGTCACAAACCGCTTGCATGAAAAAAGACCCCGCAGCCACTAAAGCTTCTTTGTTTGCTAACAGCACTCTTTTACCGGCTTGGGCCGCAGCTAAGGCGGCAGGCAAACCTGCAGCCCCTACAATGGCAGCCATTACAATACGACCAGACGAATCAGCAGCCGTTTCAACCAAAGCTTGTGGCCCCACCCGCACATCAGGTTTTTTCGTTTTGGGTGACAAATTAACCCAGTTGAGATCAAAATTTTGAGCAGCTAGCGCATGAGGAACGACCACGCATTTAGCATGGAATTGTGCCGCTTGCTCTGCTAGTTTTTGCATATTTGAGTGCGCCGTTAATGCATACACGGCATAACGATCAGGGTGACGCCCGATGACATCTAAAGTATTTTGACCAATTGAACCCGTTGAACCCAATATGGTTACATCAGTAAATTGAGGAGACATCATTGGAGGTAAACAACCGAAATCAAAACAAAAGCAACAGGCAAAACGACAACAACTGCATCAATACGATCGTACACCCCACCATGTCCGGGCAAAAGTTTACTAGAATCTTTTACATGCGCTCGGCGTTTTAGTAACGACTCAAACAAATCGCCCATAATTGACAGCGAACCTAACAACACACCCCAAACCACGACCCCCACCCAAGACCATTGATTAAGTAAGTCTTGTGCAAACGAACCTGGCCAAAAAGAAGAGGCTAGTAACCAAACAACGACCGCAAACAGCCCTGCAATAGCGCCCTCTCGAGTTTTACCTGGGCTTATGTTGGGTGCTAACTTATGTTTGCCCCAACGACGTCCTGCAAAAAAAGCGGCTAAGTCTGCGACCCAGACTAAAATCAGTAAAGAAAGCAAGTAGATAGACCCGCGCTGTACAAATAAACTCACAAATACCCACCATGTCGCCAACATGGCAAAGGGGGCAAACAGAGTCAGCATTAAACTGTGAGGCGGGTCGCTAGCTTGGCCACGTGCCAACATTAAAGGCATACCAAAAAACCAAACGACAGCACATAAAACAACCAGCACATCAAAAGCACGTGAGAATAAATAGTAGTTATTTTGAATAGCCCATGACTGTAACATTGCAACCGCACCAACAAAAACTGGTACAAGAATAATCACAGCACGGTTGCCGTGCCATGTCAGGCGCAACCATTCCCAAGTTGCGCAAACTGCCAATGCCATGACAAAAAGCATAAAGGGCCATGGGTTATCTATAATGAGCACGTCGATGAGAATAAACAGTAAGACAATCGCGGTAATGATGCGCTGTTTAAGCATAGCGATTAAACCGTCGTCTTTATTTTGACTTGTGCGCTGGTGCGCCCAAATCGACGCTCGCGACCGCGATACCAAGCAAAGGCGTCTAATAAAGCAGCTTCACCAAAGTCTGGCCAGTATTGCTCAGTAAAGAAAAGCTCGGTATAGGTCAACTGCCAAATTAAAAAGTTTGAAATACGTTGTTCACCACCTGTTCGAATAAACAAGTCTGGCTCGGGCGCCCAAGCCATACTAAGGTATTGTGCAAACTCTTGCTCGTTGATTTGATCGGGCTGATGACAAAGCTGTGGGTTTTGCGCCAACATGCGACGCGTTGCGTTAAGAATATCCCAGCGACCGCCATAATTAGCGGCAATTGTTAAATGAAAAGCTTCGTTTGCTTCAGTTGCAGCCTCGGCTTTACTCATCATATTTTGAAGTTTGACATCGAACTGTGACCGATCACCAATTACCCTCAACCGTACGCCTTGATTTTTAAGTTGAGCAACCTCTCGATCAAGTGCCTGCATAAACAAACGCATTAACAAACTCACCTCTTCTTGAGGGCGACGCCAATTCTCAGAACTAAAGGCAAATAAAGTTAAATACTTCACACCGTGTTTTGCAGCGGCTTGGACTACTTTGCGAACACTTTGCACGCCTTTTGCATGGCCCGCTGTGCGAGGAAGCAACCGTTTAGTTGCCCAACGACCATTGCCATCCATGATGATGGCAACGTGCTGAGGCACTGTGCGTGCCTCAGGTATGGCTTGTGTTGAACTAATAAAACTCAAAAGTAGCTACCTTAACTTTTTTACCAACTCGTTAAACCTTCATCACGTCAGCTTCTTTTTGAACAATCATTTTGTCAATGTCAGCAATAAAACGGTCAGTCAATTTTTGTACGTCATCTTGCGCACGGCGCTCGTCATCTTCAGATATTTCTTTATCTTTTACGCTTTTCTTCAACGCATCGTTGGCTTCACGTCGTTGATTGCGAATGGCAATTTTTGAATCTTCGCCTTCGGTTCGAACAATTTTCGTAAACTCTTTACGACGCTCTTCGGTTAAGGCAGGCATGGGTACCCGAATAGATTCACCATTTGCTTGTGGGTTTAAACCTAAATCAGATTCGCGAATGGCTTTGTCAACGACTTGAGCCATATTTTTTTCCCATACCTGAACGTTCAGGGTGCGCGCATCAAGCAACGTTACGTTAGCCACTTGAGATAAGGGCACGGGAGACCCGTAATACTCGACCTGAATGTGATCAAGAATGCCTGTATGGGCACGGCCGGTTCGAATTTTACCTAATGTTGCAGTCAACGACTCAATCGTTTTAACCATGCGCGATTCAGTTGACTGACGAATGTTTTGAACACTCATAAAAACCCCTTTAAACGTGAACGAGGGTACCCTCGTCTTCACCCGAAACAGCGCGCTTTAGCGCACCGGGCTTGTTAATAGAAAAAACACGAATGGGCAACTTTTGATCTCGGCAAAGCGCAAACGCGGTCGCATCCATCACTTCTAAGCGTTTAGAGATCACTTCATCAAACCCAATTGTGCTGTAGCGTGTGGCATGGATGTCTTTGTTAGGATCAGCGCTGTAAATACCATCAACTTTTGTCGCTTTTAAGACTATTTCTGCACCAATTTCGGCGCCCCTCAGTGCAGCAGCAGTATCGGTTGTAAAAAAAGGATTACCCGTACCCGCTGCAAAAATAACCGTTTTACCTTCTTCAAGGTAACGCAGTGCTTTAGGTCGAATATAGGGTTCAACCACCTGCTCAATATTAAGCGCTGACTGCACACGAGACTCAACGCCCCGATGTTTTAAAGCATCTTGCAAAGCCAACGCATTCATGACAGTTGCCATCATACCCATATAGTCGGCTGTGGCACGGTCCATACCCTGAGCACCAGGCGCTAAGCCTCTAAAAATATTGCCACCACCAATGACGATGGCTAATTCAACGCCTGTTTGAACAACTTCTGCAATTTCTTCTGTCATACGTGCAATGGTTGCACGATTGATACCGTAAGCATCATCGCCCATCAATGCTTCGCCGGACAACTTTAGAAGCACACGCTTATGTGGTTTGACAGGCATAAGGATTACCTTTTATAAAAATCAAATCAAAACAAATTGAAAATCTTATTGCAGTTTAAACGATGCTACTAGACCTTGCTGCTAACTTAAGCGAAAAAAAACCGGGCCATTCAGTTGAATGGTACCCGGTCATTAACCGTTAAAGTTAATCGTTACCTGCGGCTGCAGCAGCAACTTCAGCGGCAAAGTCAGCCGTTTTCTTTTCAATACCTTCCCCGACGACAAACAGCTTAAAGTCTGCAATAGATGCATTTTTATCTTTAAGAATTTGAGCAACTGTTTGCTTATCGTTTTTAACAAAAGGCTGTGACAGCAAAGCCACTTCTTTCAGGAATTTTTGAACACTACCTTCGACCATTTTTTCAACGATTTCGGGCGTTTTACCTGATTCGGCGGCCTTTTGACGGGCAACTGAACGTTCGGCTTCTTTGTCTGCTTCTGGCACACCAGATTCATCTATAGCTTTAGGCTTGGTTGCAGCAATGTGCATGGCCAAATCTTTACCCAAGTCAGCATCGCCAGCGAAGTTAACTAACACACCAATCTTGCCACTGTGAACGTAACTTGATAAAACATTCGCCGTTTCCATACGCTCAAAGCGGCGAATGGCAATGTTTTCGCCGATTTTTCCAACCAACTCACTGCGTACTGACTCTACTGTGCCTGAACCCATAGGGCTAGCAGACAAGGCAGCAACATCAGCAGGTGCTTGTTCAGCAACCTGTTGCGCCAAATCGTTTACAAACTTTACAAAATCGTCATTTTTAGCGACAAAGTCAGTTTCGCAGTTGATTTCAATAACAGCGCCTTGTTTGGCATCTGGGCTGATATATAAACCAATCAGACCTTCAGCTGTTACACGACTAGCGGCTTTACTGGCTTTACTGCCCAGTTTGACACGCAATATTTCTTCAGCTCGAGCCATTTCGCCCTGTGCTTCTGTCAATGCTTTCTTGCATTCCATCATGGGTGCGTCAGTTTTTTCGCGTAACGCTTTTACCATTGCGGCGGTAATGTCAGCCATTTTTACTCCAACTAGTAAATAGACAAACCAAGTATGAGCCTGGGTCATCGGAAGTGAATCAAAGGAATATAGATTAAGCTGCTAAAAATGCTAAACAGCTTAATCTAACTAGCGCATACTCTTAAAAGCGCTTACTCTTACTAGCGCTAAACTATTAAGAAGCGTCTTGCTCAACTTCGATGAACTCTTCGTCACC
The DNA here is from genome assembly GCA_937896225.1 of uncultured Alcaligenaceae bacterium. Classification (GTDB taxonomy): domain Bacteria; phylum Pseudomonadota; class Gammaproteobacteria; order Burkholderiales; family Burkholderiaceae_B; genus Algicoccus. The sequence continues at coordinate 7,698 of CALBMZ010000252.1, forward strand.
TGAAATTTCTTCAACAAGACCATTAATGCTTTGAGCACGACCTTCTAATATGGCAGTGGCCATACCGGTTGCATAAAGCTCAACTGCTTTAGCTGAGTCGTCATTACCAGGAATGATGTAATTTACGCCATCAGGTGAATGGTTGGTATCGACGATGCCAATCACTGGAATGCCTAAGCAAAGCGCTTCGGCGATAGCAATTTTGTGATAACCCACATCGACAACAAAGATGGCATCTGGCAGTTTAGCCATATCTTTAATGCCACCAATTGATTTGTTGAGTTTGACAATCTCACGATCAAACATTAAAGCTTCTTTCTTGCTCATGCGCTCAAAGCTGCCATCAGCCAACATGACTTCTAAATCTTTCAAACGCTTAATTGAGCTTTTAACAGTTTTGAAGTTGGTCATCATTCCACCCAACCAACGACTATCAACGTATGGCATGCCACAGCGTGCAGCCTGCTGGGCAATGATGTCACGCGCGGCACGTTTAGTGCCAACGAACATCACTGAACCGTTTTTAGAAGCAATTTGTTTGACAACTTTTGTGGCTTCTAAGTATTTTTCAACCGTTTTTTCAAGGTTGATAATATGAATTTTGTTACGGTGACCAAAGATGAACGGTGCCATCTTAGGGTTCCAGTAGCGGGTTTGGTGGCCAAAGTGCACACCAGCTTCTAACATTTCACGCATTAACGACATTTTTTAAAGCTCCGAGGGTTAGGTCTAATGAGGCGTTTGTATCGACAATTAGGTTTCGACACCCTGTTAACACCCCATGCGATTTCCCTGCTTAATTTACGCTTTTAGACGAATAATTAGCAGGAAGTCTATAATTCTACTATTTTTTCCGTAAAAGTACTCAAGTCACCATGCCATTAGTTACCCAAACACAAGAAATCGATCAAATGCGTGCCACCTGCCAAGAGGCAGCGAGCGTGCTTGATTACCTTACCCCCTATGTTCAACCGGGGGTCACCACAGGTGAGCTTGATCGTTTAGCGCTTAATTTTGTTCAAGATGTGCTGCAAGCTAAATCTGCCACGGTCGGGTATGCCCCACCCGGCTACCCCCCTTTTCCTGGTGCTATTTGTACGTCAATCAACCATCAAGTTTGTCATGGTGTGCCAGGCGAAAAAGTGCTTAAACAGGGCGATATCGTTAACATTGACGTGACGATTATTAAAAATGGTTGGTTCGGTGATACCAGTCGCATGTATTTCGTGGGTGAACCCTCAATTTTGGCTAAACGTTTAACTGAAACTACTTACGCATGCATGTGGCGCGGCATTAGCCAGGTTAAACCAGGCAATACCCTCGGAGATGTGGGTCATGCCATTCAACAATTGGCTGAGTCTGAAGGTTTTTCAGTGGTCAGAGAGTTTTGCGGTCACGGTATTGGGCGTGTATTTCATCAAGAGCCTCAGGTTCTCCATTATGGCAAACCTGGTACTGGGTTAAAGCTTGAGCCGGGCTTAATTTTTACAATTGAACCCATGATCAACGCTGGTAAAAGAGATATTCGTCAACTATCCGACGGTTGGACAGTCGTCACAAGAGACCACAGCCTATCAGCCCAGTGGGAACACAGTATTTTGGTTACCGAAACAGGTTACGAAGTACTCACAACTTCTGAGGGTATGCCTGCGGCACCTGCACCGATTAAAACGTAATTAATTTTTTAGAAACGAAACATCAAATGAGGTTGTAATGCTTGCAAATGAAAGCCTCTTATTAATTAAGCAAACCTATAAGGTGGCTCGCAAGCAAGCCGTCGATCAGTTTCAAATTAATCACAACCCTGATCTCTTTTTGCATGAATTGTGTCGTATAACTGACCAAGCATTAATCTCATTACTTGTTCTTTTCCCCCTACCTCAAGGGGCAGCTTTAGCTGCTGTTGGCGGTTATGGGCGAGGCGAACTCTTTCCTTATTCTGATGTTGATTTACTTATTCTGTTGGCGCACGACCCTCTACCCACAGACGAATCTAAACTGAGCGACTGCGTCACCGCGCTATGGGATATTGGGCTCGAACCTGGCTACAGTGTACGAACGATTGCCCAATGTATTGAAGAAGCTGATGCTGACATTACGGTTGAAACATCATTGCTTGAAACGCGCTTTATAACGGGTGAGCAATCGTTATTTGAAGCCTTTGAACACACCATGATTGAACAGCTTGACCCACGCGCTTTTTTTCAAGCCAAACTGGCTGAAATGAAGCAACGACATGGTCGCTTTCAAGATACTGCCTATGCGCTTGAACCAAATTGCAAAGAGTCACCCGGTGGGTTACGCGATTTACAAGTGATTTTATGGCTGGCGCGGGCTGCAGGTTTTGGTTCAAATTGGCAGCAACTAGCCAAAGCAGGCGTTTTAACCTCGGCCGAAGCAAGAGACTTAAAGCGTGCTGAAAATGCATTTAAACGTTTACGAATTGAAATGCATTTAATTTCTAATCGGCGCGAAGACCGTGTAGTGTTTGATTTACAAAACAAATTAGCAAGTCAGTATCACATCGAACCCACAACAACTCGACGCGCCAGCGAAATTTTGATGCAACGATATTACTGGGCGGCTCGACTGGTGACCCAGTTAAATACCATATTGGTTGAAACCATTATGGCGCATTTGTTCCCCCCTAAAAACGACGTGGTTCAAGCCATCGATCATTCGTTTGTCAAACGTAATAATAGATTAGACATTACAAATGACAATGTGTTTTATGAAAATCCACAAGAGTTACTTCGCGTTTTTTTGGTTATTCAGCAACACCCTGAAATCACTGAATTGTCGGCGCGCACATTGAGGGCGATTTGGCATGCACGCACTTTAATTAATGCCTCATTTAGACAAGACCCTGTCAATCAAAAAAACTTCATTCGTATTTTGCAACAACCTCAAGGTATTGTGCATGCCCTCAGACGCATGAATACACTGAATATTTTGCCTCGCTATCTACCCGTATTTAGACGCATTGTCGGGCAAATGCAGCATGACTTATTTCATGCCTATACAGTTGATCAACATACGCTTCAGGTTATTCGAAATCTTCGTCGTTTTACCATGCCTGAGCATGCTCAAGAATACCCCTTAGCCTCAAAGTTAGCCGCAGGTTTAGGTCATTATTGGTTACTTTACGCTGCTGCACTATTCCATGATATTGCTAAAGGCCGCGGGGGTGACCACTCTACTTTGGGTACCCTAGAAGTCAGGCGTTTTGCTAAAACACATGCTTTGTCTGAAAGTGAGAGCGAATTAATCGCTTTTTTAGTTCAAAATCATTTATTGATGTCACAAGTGGCGCAAAAGCAAGATTTGTCTGACCCAGAGGTCATTCATGCTTTTGCCCAAAAAGTAGGTGACCTTAGGCATTTGACGGCACTTTATATTTTAACGGTTGCTGATATACGCGGCACCAGCCCAAAGGTTTGGAATACCTGGAAAGGCAAACTACTCGAAGACCTGTTTAACTTAACGCGCGGCGCACTCGGCAGTGAACCAGACGACACAGAAACTGTTCTACAGCAACGCATGAATGAAGCCACGCGTTTAACGCGATTCGCTGGCTTACAAGATAGTAGCCGAGATGTGTTTTGGAATCAGCTCGATGTGGCTTACTTTCTTCGACATGATGCACCCGATATTGCTTGGCATACACGACAACTGTATCATCGCTCAAGCCCAGACAAAGCAGTTGTAAAAGCCCGCCCAACAAGCGTGGGTGACGGTATTCAAGTCATGGTTTATGTCAAAGATCAACAAGATTTATTTGCTCGTATTTGTACATTTCTGGGGGCACACCATCTTGGCATTCAAGATGCTCGCATTCACACCACCCGACATGGTTACGCCTTAGACAGTTTCATTATTTTACCCACAGCAAATAATACAAATTTACGCGCTGAGTCAGCATTAATTGAACACGAACTCGCTCAATCTTTAAACCAAACGGTTGCCACTGAACAACCGTTCGCTGCGGGTAAAATTCGCACGTCTAGACAGTCTCGCGCGTTTCCGTTTGTACCCATTGTTGACATTCAACCCGATGAGCGAAACCAAAACTGGCGCTTAGCCATCATTGCTACCGATCGGCCTGGTTTACTTGCTGATGTGGCGCACATTTTTGTAGACTTTCATGTTTCACTTGAAACCGCTAAAGTCATGACGCTGGGTGAGCGCGTTGAAGATATATTCGTTATCAAAGGCGAGGCCTTGCAAAAGCCGCGAATACAAAGACAGTTTCAAACAGCTCTGTTCGAATCTTTGACCCTTGAGAATAAAAATGCTTAAACCTAATTGGCTGAGTGCTTTAATATGCACATCGTCTCTTTTAGCTGTTGTTGTCGCACTGATCAGTCAGTATTATTTTGATATGCAACCGTGTGCATGGTGTGTGTTTCAGCGATTACTTTTTTTATGTATTGCACTATGGGCTGGTTTAGCTTGGTTGCTGGGCTCACAAAAAGTCAAAAATACTTTCAATATATTGATTATATTGACCAGCTTTGGGGGGGTTGCCAGCGCTACCTATCAAATAAACGTTGCATCAAAACAATTTTCTTGCGCCCAAACCTTTGCTGATATCTTTATGACACGCTCAGGCTTAGAAAGCGCCCTGCCCGAGCTATTCGGCATTTATGCAACGTGCGCTGATGCTCGTGTCACGGTTTTAGGCGTTGAGTATGCAGTTTGGGCAATTCTGCTTTTCTCATTGCAAGCCATTGCCGCGACCCTTACTTTGTACCTCAGTTGTCGTTTGCCCCGTAACCCAAATTAAACTGTAACCCGTTGCCTTCATGTTGATGACTACGGTCTGTTGACAGCCGTGCAAGGTATTCTGGGGTGATGTCGCCCGTTACATATTCCCCTGTGAAACAAGAGGTATCAAACGACTTTAAGGCTGGGTTCAAGTCGGACACTGAACGTTGCATATCTGCAATATCTTGGTAAACCAAGGCATCAGCTCCGATTAACCGAGCAATTTCATCGTCTTCTCGTCCGTAGGCAATTAACTCGGTTTGGGTTGGCATATCAATGCCATAAACGTTCGGAAAACGAACGGGTGGAGCTGCTGAAGCCATATAGACCTTGTTTGCACCGGCTGCACGGGCCATTTCTACAATTTCTTGACTGGTTGTACCTCTGACAATTGAGTCGTCAACCAACAATACATTTTTACCTTTGAACTCTTGACCAATCGTGTTGAGCTTTTGACGTACAGATTTTTTTCGAACAGCTTGTCCCGGCATAATGAAGGTACGTCCTACATATCGGTTTTTAATGAGGCCTTCGCGATACTCTAAATTTAAACGTGCGGCCAATTGCATAGCAGCTGGCCGCGATGAGTCGGGTATAGGCATAACCACATCAATTTCACCAAGGGGTAAGGTTTTAGCCACTTTATCAGCCAAATATTCGCCCATACGCAAGCGAGATGCATAAACCGACACCCCTTCTATCACTGAGTCGGGGCGTGCGAAATAAACATACTCAAAAATACAGGGTGCATGCTGTTTCTTGATAGCAGACTCTTGACTGAATACTTCGCCGTCAAGCGAAATGAAAATGGCTTCGCCTGGTAGCACATCTCGTACGAACTCAAAACCAGAGCCCTCAAGGGCTACCGACTCAGAGGCAATCATGTAGGTAATGCCCTCATCAGATAAATGACGACCCAAACAGAGGGGTCTGATGCCGTGTGGGTCTCGAAATGCCAACACGCCATAACCGGAAATTTGCGCTGTGACCGCATACGCCCCTTTCACCCGTCTGTGCAAGCCTTCCACAGCCCTGAATATAGCGTCAGGGTCTAACGAAACGCCATTAGCGGCACGCTGAAGTTCGTGCGCCAAGACATTTAGCAGCACTTCAGAGTCAGAATTGGTATTAATGTGGCGTTGGTCAACGCGAAACAAAGCTTCGCGTAATTCACGCCAATTTGTTAAGTTACCGTTGTGCGTAAAAGTTAGGCCAAACGGCGCATTGACGTAAAACGGTTGAGCTTCCTCAGCACTTTCGCTAGACCCGGCTGTTGGGTAGCGAACTTGTGCAATGCCACTAAATCCAGGCAATGATCGCATGCTGCGCGTGCGAAACACATCACGTACCAAGCCATGGCCCTTAAACATATTAAAATTTCTACCATCTGATGTTGCAATACCAGCTGCGTCTTGCCCGCGATGCTGCAACAACAACAAACTGTCATAGAGTAGTTGATTAACCGGACCATGACTCACCACACCAACAATTCCGCACATAATTGACCTTGGAATGAAACTATAAATTTAAAAGGGTAACCACTGATTCATTGGCGCTGGAAGCTTTTGACCAATGAGATGAATAATGCCAGTCACCTGTTTAGACAACGACGCATTTTGCCACCATGGCTCTTGCGTCAAGGGGGTATAGCCGACCAGGGTCACAACAATTAGCACCAACAATAAGCCTCTGACAATACCGAATAAACCACCTAGACCCCGATCAGCCGGTGACAGACCAGTACCCCGAATCATGGCCGCTAAAGCCATATTGACCAGACCAACTGATAACAGAGTGGCCACAAATAGAGCAAAATAAGCAATGCCAATACGTAAATAGTCTTGATTGACCCAATGCAACACCCATTGGTTAGAAAGTGCTGGCCCCCACCAAACAGCGGCTAAAAAAGCCAGACCATACGCAACAATAGAGAGTACTTCTTTGATTAAACCTCTCATGAGGCCCAAAACAAACGAGACCCCAATGATACCCAACACGCCGAAATCAAAAGCGGTCACTGTGTAGTAATAAAACCGTTAGCGTAGCCTAGTGTACGTAGTCTTGCCTGACCAGCCTGGGCCGCTTCTCGGCTTGAAAATGGTCCTACACGAAGACGAAAGACCTGCTTACCATTTACCATGACCGGTTCAACATAAGCGTTTGTAATACCTTGCCCTTTAAGTGTTTCACTGCGGGCTTGGGCATCAACTTGTGCACTGTACGATGCGACTTGAACCACTAAACTTTCTTTAATAGAAGGGGTTGTCTGAACAGAACGAGACTCTGCTGACGGAACGGTTCGCCCCTCTAAAATTGCCCTTGCTCGAGCGCCCTCATCAGAGCGGGCAGACGGAGTGGGTATGACAGGCGGTAAAGGTTTAGTATCTGTTACAACAGGCTTACTGACCTCGCTTTGAGCAGGTGCCTTTTGAGGTGTTGCCGGGGTAAGTATGCCTTTGTTTACATCAACATTGCTTAAATCGACTTTCTGAACAGTTGAGCCAGTGGAGGGTTTAACTGCCAACTCACCCGTTAAATCAGTAGCCGTTACCCCTTCAGCTTGTGAGGCCGACGTTGGTAAATCAGGGTTGAAAGGGGCGTTATGGCTTGGAATTGTCACTTCTATGTTGGCGGGCACCTTGATGGGTTCGCCATCAAGCAACATGGGTAAGACAATGATGGCACACAATACGATTGCAACTGCCCCTGCTAACCGGCGCCTCGCCTTCACGCGCAACTCGGCCGCTTGGGCTTCACTTGAAACCGAAGGACGGGTGCGCCCGACCGGACGACGATGAGATGTTGATTCTTTTCTAGAGAAAAGGCCCATTGAGTCAAACCTTGTTATGTAAACACAAATAAAAGAAATGGTTCATATCAGGACGTCATGTCATACAAAGAATTAAAACAGAATTTAACTAAGCTTTGTTAGACCGTTTATTCAAACTTTGTAAAATGGCCGAAACCGTTAAAAAAGAACCAAACACGACAATTCTATCATTCGGGTTTGCCCGAGCTAAAGCGAGTGAGTATGCCTGTTCCGGTGAACCGCACGACTCAATTGTTGGGGGGGTTTCGACTTGGTCGGAAGTGGGGACAACAGAGGATCTAACTCTTGTCACCAAATCTGAGCCAGACAGCCCCCTAGAACCTGGTAAGTCACAACAAAACCAGCCATCTATTCGTGGGCTTATCGCCTGCACAACCCCTTCTATATCTTTATCAGACAACATACCAAACACTGCATAGGTAAAGGGTGCAAACCCCATATTACTGATATTCTTTTCAAGTACAGCTGTAGCGTGCGGATTATGTGCTACATCTAAAATGACGGTGGGCTGACCAGGCATAATTTGAAAACGACCCGGCAGTGCAGCTTGTATAAGCCCTTGTCTAACGGCCTGCTGTGGCACCGCTAAGCGATCACCCAAAGCCTCAAGAGCAGCTAAAGCACCTGCGGCATTGAGCAACTGATTGGCGCCACGAAGGGCGGGGTAAGCCAATGCATTGCGTCGTTTACCGCGTCCGGCAAAGGCCCATTGTTGTTTGTCACCAGAATAATTGAAGTCTTTTCCAATTAACCATAAATCAGCTTCAATTTCTTGGGCATAATCGAGCAAAGACTGTGGCGGCACGGGATCAGCACAAATAGCGGGGCGATGCGGTCGAAAAACGTGCGCTTTTTCAAAACCAATTTTTTCGCGCGTATTGCCTAAATAGTTCATGTGATCGAGCGCAATGCTGGTCACAATTGAACAATCGGCGTCAACAATATTAACCGCATCGAGCCTGCCCCCTAGACCGACCTCAAGAACCATCACATCTAATTTAGCGTGTGCAAAAACATGCAAAACAGCCAATGTTGTGAATTCAAAGTAGGTTAACGACTCGTTTACCAACATGCGCGCTTGCTCGACTTTTACAAAAGCTGCAACAAAGGCTTCATCTTGTAAAGCGTCACCTTGAATTCTTGCTCTTTCATTAAAATCAACTAAGTGAGGCGATGTATAGAGGCCCACTTTATAACCCGCAGCAAGCAAAATCGACTCGAGCATGGCACAGGTTGAACCTTTGCCGTTTGTGCCTGCCACAACAATTTTAATTGAAGAGGTATCAAGCGCCAAATGTTGCGCTACTTTTTTAATACGGTCTAAACCCATATCAATTTCGCTAGGGTGTAACCCATCTAGGTAATGCAGCCACTCAGATAAAGACGCGCTTGCAGAGGGTGTGGCGTGTTGTTGTTCAAGCATTGAAAAAAAACCAAAACATGAGGGTTATAAAAATAAAGACAGTTTTAAGACTAATCTAAACGATTTAATACGAATAACGTAGTTTAATGTTTGTTAGGGTTCGAATGCTCTAAACCGACTCATTCGAACCAAATTAATACATAAATTATTTTTCCATGCCCACCCGAAAAAAAGAACTCGATTTACTCGCCATATCTTTGATGCTATTGCTTTGTACGCTATGGGGGGCACAACAGTCAGTAGTCAAACTTATCGCGGCTGATATGTCACCCGTTTTGCAAATTTCTGCTCGCTCAGCAGTCGGCATCGTATTACTGTCACTTTTTATGTGGCATCAAAAAATATCTTTTGCTCTACATCGTGGCCCTTGGCAAGCTGGGTTGATGGTTGGTGCGCTGTTTACTGTCGAGTTCTGGTTCATTGGTGAAGGTTTACGATTAACAAGTGCCTCACATATGGTGGTTTTTTTGTATACCGCGCCCATTTTTACCGCACTTGGGTTGCATACTTTCTTACCCGAAGAGAGGTTGAGTAGAGCCCAATGGTGTGGCATTTTAGTTTGTTTCAGCGGTATTGGAACAGCCTTTTTAGGGGGCTTAATTAGTCAGAAAATTAATGCAAATATTTTATTGGGCGACATGTTAAGCCTGTTAGCAGGGTTGGCTTGGGGTATGACAACGGTCGTTTTACGTTGCACCCGTCTAAACACTATACCTGCCGCTCAAACTACCCTGTATCAGCTTTTAACAGCTTGTATAGGTTTATTTTTTGCGGCAATGCTAATGAATCAACTAACCGTTAACTGGACGCCTTTAGTCATCATGGCTGTCACCGCACAAGGGGTACTCATTTCATTTTTTACTTTACTCATTTGGTTTTGGTTACTCAAGCGCTATATGGCGTCGAAATTGGCCACGTTTAGTTTTATTACCCCCATCATTGGGGTGATGTTCGGGGTTTGGTTGCTCGGTGAAGCATTACATACACACTTTATTTTCGGTGCTGTGATGGTAATCGTGGGGATCTACATTGTGAACCACCCAAGCGCACGTTTGAAATTAAATATAAGCTCTCCCAAAAGTCTGAGTTCTAAAGCCTGAGTTCAACAAACCTCATACATGATGATGTCAATACCGATATAAAAAACGAAATAACCTTAACCTTGCGTTAACTTAATATATTAACTTCAAATGTGCCTAGCCATTATTGCTTATCAAGTACTCAAAGATTGGCCCTTAATCATTTTGGCTAACCGTGATGAGTATCATGCCCGTCCCACTCTGGCCGCTCAACCTTGGTCAACAAACCCCCACATTTTGGCGGGAAAAGATTTAGTGGCTGGTGGTAGTTGGTTTGGGGTGACACAATTAGGTCAATTTTCTTTACTCACCAACTATCGTGAGCCCTTAGTCGCTCAGCAAACTGCTACGTCTCGGGGGAAGTTGGTTTCAAACTTTTTAATGGAGCCGCAAAAACCATTGCATTACCTTCAGGCTTTAGCCGATCAGGCTCATATGTACAGCGGCTTTAATTTACTGGTGGGTGACCAATCGGGCTTATATGTCGCCTCGAATCGACAAGTTATCTTGAGCCAAGCTGAGTTCATACGACCCATTGCCGCCGGTGTATGGGGTTTATCGAATGCTTTTTTTAATACCCCGTGGCCTAAACTGACCCTTTCACGAGATGCTGTAAAAAATTATCTACTGCAATGTCAAAAGCAGAATACTGAGCCTTGCTTACAAACACTTACTCAAATCATGCACAACACCACCCCCGTGCCTGATGACGAACTACCCCGAACAGGTTTATTGTTAGAAAGAGAACGACAATTGGCCACACCCTTTATTGTTGGGCAGGACTATGGTACGCGCTGCACAACCGTACTGATGCAACATATTGATGGTCGTATTTTGTTCAATGAACAAAGCTTCGCCCCAGGGTTCATCACCCCAAACAAGTCAGTTAGCTGGCAGTTTTTACCGCAGCAATATCAGTTGGGCTGGCATCGCAACCCAAATTAAACAAATATTAAGA
>CALBMZ010000253.1 GCA_937896225.1 uncultured Alcaligenaceae bacterium
TTTTATCTATAAATATATTTTTACGATATTTAATAATATTATGCAAGCTTTAAAATACAAACATAAGCGTTCATTGTTTTGATTTGGTCTCAAAAATGTCTAAAACACCAGCCTCATTTAAAAAAGTAAGTGATCAAATTCGATCTGATTTGTCAGATTTAATTCGACAAGGTCAATTGTTGCCGGGTGTACCGATTGATGAAGCAGCTTTATCCAAGCGATATGGTGTTTCTAAAACCCCTATTCGTGAAGCTTTACTGCAACTTGAGGCGCAGGGTTTGCTAAAAAGCCAGTCGCGTGGTGGTATGGTGCTCGTTAAAATGGATCTGCGTCAATTATTAAGTTTGTTTGAGTTGTTGTCTGAAATAGAAGCAATTGCCGTGCGCTTAGCCAGCGATCGCATCACACCAGAAGAGTTAACTGCGCTTGAATCGGTTCACAACGATAGCAAGATCTTTGCAGATACCGAAGACTTAACGGGTTGGCAAAAAGCGAATGAGCACTTTCACGAAATTATTTATCATGCTGCACGAAATACATTTTTACGAGAAGAGGCCCTTCGAATAAGAGCCCAAACAGGCGCGTATCGAATTCACGCCTTTGGTGCGTTAGGTCGAATTCATTCTTCGTTTGTACAACATGGTCACATTGTTGAAGCGTTGCGTCAACGAGACTCAAGCCAAGCTAGTCGTGTCATGATTAAACACTTGTTGCCGGCTAATGATGCACAAACGATGACAAGCTTTATTATGAACATTCCTAAAGATTTGTTAACCAACTAGACAGCCGAGACCTCTTAAATTAAAAAAGCTCGGTTAACCTATAGGTATATCGGGTTTTTAGGTCATCTTTCACCGGTTCATCACATAGATTATTGGGTGGGCGCCCCGTTTTGGTACCAGTTTTTGATTAACAGACGTTCTTTTTCAGTGATGCCCGTAGAGTTATTCATAGGCATTTGACGGGTCACAACCACTTGTTGGTACACTAAAGCGGCGTGTTTTTTAACGCTTTCAGGTGAATCAAGCCTAACATTTTTGAGTTGAATTTGCGCGCCATGACAGGCTATACAGCGTGATTGAAATACCTCGTTTACTTTGATGTAAGCAACAGGCTCTTGCGAGGCTGTTGCGGCTGCTTGAGTTGAAGGTGCCGGTTTTAAAATGGCAATCACAACAAAAATAACGACCACCCCCACTATTGCATAGCCCACGGGGTTTTTGGCGCGACCGTGATGGTAACCATGGCGTTGAACAAAAAACTGACGAATCAGTGCCCCAGCTATCATCATAAGAACAAGAATGATCCAACGATTATCATTTGTATACAAGAAGCTATAGTGATTGCTTAACATGGTAAAAATGACAGGCAAAGTGAAGTAGGTATTGTGCACACTGCGTTGTTTGCCGCGCTTGCCATACATAGCCAGCTCTTCAGGGTCTAGTTCGATACCCGCCTTCATGGCGGCAACAACTTTACGTTGACCAGGAATGATCCAGAAAAAAACGTTTGCGCTCATTGCGGTTGCCATCATGGCGCCAATTAATAAAAATGCAGCGCGCCCAGCAAAGAGTTGACAGGCTAACCACGAGGCAAAAACAATAACGACCATCATGATGCCACCAACGATCATTTCACCGTTCTTTTTAAACCCAAAGGTGCGGCATACAACGTCGTAAATAAACCAAAAAACAACTAGAAAAGATAGGGCTGTCGTAATGGCAACCGGAGGCGTCCAGTCAAAAACAGACTTATCGATTAAAAAGGTGCTGGCGTTATAAAGATAGAGAAGCGTGAAAAGCGCAAAGCCAGATAAAAAAGTTGAATAACTTTCCCAATAAAACCAATGTAGCTTGCTATCAATTTTTTGCTTTGGTGCAACCATGTATTTCTGTGGGTTGTAGAAACCGCCGCCATGTACGGCCCACATTTCACCGCTAAGACCTTTGGCTTTAGCCTCTGGTGACTGCGGGGCAATCAGATTATTATCTAAAAAAACAAAATAAAAGGACGATCCGATCCAGGCGATGGCGACGATGACATGCAACCAACGTAAAAGTAAATTTCCCCATTCGAGCCAGTATGCGTCAATCATTATGAACCTCGATAAGTGGAATAACTCCACGGGCTTACAAGCAGAGGCACGTGGTAATGTTGGGTGATATGAGCGACCCCAAAATCAATGCTGACACGGTCTAAAAATGCGGGTTCGGGTAAAGTGACGCCGCACGACAAAAAGTATGCTTTGACATCAAATGTTAGGCGGTAGGTGCCAGCTTGTAAGGATTGATCGTCAAATAAAGGCCCCTCAGAGCGCCCATCAGCATTCAAATTAAACGACTGTAACAAGGTGGCTTGCAGCCCGTCAGTGCGGTAAAGCTCAACGTGCATATGCTTGGCGGGACAGCCGTGCATCGTATCAAGAACGTGTGTGCTCAAGCCCATGGGGAAAACCTCTATTTTCAGTCAAGTACAAATTGTATACAATTTTTACTGGCTAGGCATATAATCGTTTAACCTAGTTCTTTATAAAAAGGGCAGATCTTGTTATGTCGTTAACTGTAGACAATTCAACCACTCGGGTGATTGTTGCTGCTCTTACCAAGGCTATTATTGAGCATCGTCTCAAGCCAGGTTCAAAACTTGGAGAGCAAAAGCTCGCCACACAGTTTGGGGTGTCGCGTACGCTCATTCGGCAAGCGATGTTTCAATTATCGCAAAAGCATTTAGTGTTGCTCGAGCCCGCAAGGGGTGCGTTTGTTGCTGCCCCCTCAATAGACGAGGCGCGGCAGGTTTTTGTTGTGCGACGCATGCTTGAAACCGCAATGGTTGAGCAATTTGTCGACCAAGCCAGCCCTTCAAATTTTGCAGCGCTTCGTTCGCACCTTAAGCAAGAGCGTGCAGCAGTTGCCATGGGTGATGTGGCCAGTCGTACTGAACTTTTAGGCGATTTTCATGTTTATATCGCCAAGCTCATGGGTAATAAAGTACTGGCAGAGTTGATCAGTGATCTCATCTCTCGATGCGCCTTAATTACCCTTATGTATCAAAGTGCACACGCCGCAGAGCACTCGGTTGCGGAACACGACGAAATTATCAACGCTTTGGTCGCACGTAACAAACCCCTTGCTATAAAACTTATGAATGAGCATTTAAGCCATGTCGAGGTCAGTCTGACTATACATGAGCACAACGATTTTATTAACGTTGAAATGTTTCAGCCAGCTTGAGATGATTCAATTATCTGGTCTACAAACTACTCAATGCACAATTCTCCAAAAAATAGTTTTTGTGATCAGTGATTAGCCCTCAAACTTCAACCCATTACTTCTAAACCTTAAAAATTAAAACTTATGGCTTACGACACGACCCAATCCTACCCCCGAGACCTCGTCGGTTATGGGCGAAACATACCCGATGCGCAATGGCCTAATCAGGCACGTATTGCGGTTCAATTTGTTTTAAATTATGAAGAAGGTGGCGAAAACGCAACTTTGCATGGTGATGAAGGGTCAGAGCAATTTTTATCTGAGCTCTTTAACCCGGCCAGCTATCCTGACCGACATATGACAATGGAAGGCATTTACGAATATGGTTCTCGGGTCGGGGTGTGGCGTATTTTGCGTGAGTTCGAACAGCGTCAATTACCCCTGACAGTTTTTGGCGTGAGCACCGCCCTTGCACGCTACCCTGATGTGGCCAAAGCCTGCCTAGAGCTTAAGCATGAAATTGCCTGTCACGGCCTGCGTTGGATTCACTATCAAAACGTTGATGAAAGCACCGAACGGCAACACATGCGTCAAGCCACCGATATGTTGGCTGACATCATTGGCAAGATGCCGCTCGGGTGGTATACCGGCCGTGACAGCCCCAATACCCGACGCTTGTTGGTTGATCAAGGCGGTTATGAATATGACAGCGATTACTATGGCGACGACCTACCATTTTGGATGAAAGTCGCACGTACAGACGGCAAAGTCTTGCCACATTTGGTTGTACCTTACACACTAGATACCAACGATATGCGCTTTTCATTACCACAAGGCTTTGCACAATCGGACGATTGCTTCACCTACTGGCGTGACAGTTTTGACACGCTTTATGCAGAAGGGGCTGACAAACCAAAAATGCTGAGCATTGGGCTGCATTGCCGTTTAATTGGACGGCCCGGTCGTATGGTGGCTTTGAAAAAATTTCTAGATCACATTGCCAAGCATGATCGCGTGTGGGTTTGTCGTCGAATAGATATCGCCCAACACTGGAAGCAAACGCACCCTTACACAGAAGCCCTTTGATGCATGACCAAGTTGAGAGAACGCACATGAATTTAAAGCTTGAACAACTTAATCAAGCCTCTGACCAACAAGCTTTTGAATGGCTTAAAGGTTTGTATGAGCACTCAGATTGGGTTGCACAAAATGCCTTAGCCCAGCGACCTTTTCAATCACTGTCTCATTTAAAGCGCGCCATGATTGACGCCTTAAATGCAGCGGGTGAACCGGCTCAGCTCGCATTGATTCGTGCGCACCCAGAGTTAGCGGGCAAAGCCATGATTAGTAAAACTTTAACGGCTGAGTCAACGCATGAGCAAGGTAAAGCAGGTTTAACTGACTGTACGCCTGAAGAGTTTGAGTTGATACAAAAATTAAATCGAGACTATTCTGAAAAATTTGGTTTCCCCTTTATCGTTGCTGTGCGAGGGCCTCGAGGTTCAGGCTTAACCCGCCATGAAATCATTGAAACCCTAGCCAGACGAGTGCATAACCCGCGTGATTACGAGTTTTCAGAAGCACTCAGGAATATTCACCGAATTGTTGAAATACGTTTAAGTGATAAATTTAACCATTACCCCAGTGCTGGTCAGTTTGTGTGGGATGCTCAGGAAAAGCTAGCCTTGCATAGCGACACCTCTGAACATTTGACCGTCACATACTTAACGCCTGCGCATCGTGCTTGCGCTCTTGAGATTACACAGCACATGCAAGCGACTGGATTTGATGAAGTCAAACATGACGCGGTAGGGAACGTCATCGGTATTTACCGTGCTGACCCCAGCTATAAAAATGCGCCAACACTTTTAACAGGGTCGCATTTTGACACGGTTCGTAATGGCGGAAAATATGATGGACGTTTAGGTATTTTTGTACCGATTGCCTGCGTGCAAGCGCTTAGCCAACAAGGGCGGCGTTTGCCGTTTAACTTTGAAGTGATTGGTTTTTCCGAAGAAGAAGGTCAACGTTACCGTGCCACTTTTTTAGCTTCGGGTGCGCTGGTTGGTGCTTTTGATGAAGCGTGGTTAGAGCAAACCGATGCTGACGGTGTGTCAATGAAAGCAGCCATGATGGCGCTCGGTTTGAAGCCAGATGAAATTTCATTGATCAAACGCAACCCTAAAGACTACTTGGGGTTTGTAGAAGTGCACATTGAACAAGGTCCCGTTTTAAACGAGCTTGACATGCCGCTAGGGGTGGTGACATCCATTAATGGCAGTGCACGTTTTGTAGGTCACATAACTGGTATGGCAAGCCACGCAGGCACCACTCCCATGAACCGTCGCCGTGATGCGGTATTGGCCGTTGCTGAATTAGCCTTGTTTGTTGAGCAACGTGCCCGACAAGATGGTGACTCGGTTGGTACCGTCGGTCAGGTTAATGTGCCGAATGGTTCAATCAACGTGGTGCCAGGTCGTTGCGATTTCAGCCTTGATTTGCGGGCACCGAGTAACGCACAGCGTGATGCACTGGCGCATGATGTCTGCGCAGAATTAAAAACAATTTGTGAACGTCGAGGCGTGCGCTTTGAACTCACAGAAATTATGCGTGCGGCGGCAGCGCCCAGTGACCCCAAGTTACAAAAATACTGGGAACAGGCGGTTGAGTCGTTAGGCTTGCCCGTGTTTCATTTACCTAGCGGTGCGGGTCACGATGCCATGAAATTACATGAAATCATGCCGCAAGCGATGCTCTTTGTGCGAGGCTTACATGCAGGTATTAGCCATAACCCTTTAGAAAGCTCAACCTGCGATGACATGCAGCTGGCTATTGAGGCGATGCAGCATCTGCTTGATGCGTTGGCACATGATTTGCAACAGTAGATTGATCTTTTCTTAAGTTCATTTTTTCTCAGCACCATAACAAAACATTTACTCATTGGAAGTTTAATATGACCGCCCATCAACAGCTTGACGCCTGGATCAACAGTCATTTCGACGAAGAAGTCAGTTTTCTTCAGCGCTTGGTGCAGCAACCCACTGACACGCCGCCGGGCAACAATGCCCCACATGCCGAGTTGACGGCTAAGTTGTTGACTGACATGGGTTTTGAGGTGGAAAAGCACCAAGTGCCAGATCAAGACGTTAAAGACTACGGTCTAGAGTCGATAACTAATTTAATCGTTCGTCGGCAATATGGTGAGAAAAATACGGGGCCCGTGATTGCACTGAATGCACACGGTGATGTCGTTCCACCTGGTGATGGTTGGACGCATGAGCCCTATGCCGCCAAAGTTGTAGATGGGGCTATGTACGGTCGCGCAACGGCTGTTAGTAAGTCAGATTTTGCAACGTTCACGTATGCCTTACGTGCACTTGAATCGCTTGCTTTACCCCTTAAGGGAGGTGTTGAGTTGCACTTTACCTATGATGAGGAATTTGGTGGTCTATTGGGCCCGGGTTGGTTACTGAGCCAAGGTTTGACCAAACCTGACATGATGATTGCAGCGGGTTTCAGTTACGAAGTGGTGACGGCGCATAATGGTTGCTTGCAAATGGAAGTTACCGTACACGGCAAAATGGCTCATGCAGCCATACCTGACTCAGGCGTTGATGCTTTGCAAGGCGCTACCCACATATTGCAAGCGCTTTATGCTCAAAACGCTTTATATAAAAAGATGAAATCAGACGTTGTGGGTATTGATCACCCTTATTTAAACGTTGGTCGTATTGAAGGTGGTACCAATACTAATGTCGTACCAGGTAAAGTGATGTTCAAACTTGATCGTCGAATGATTCCTGAAGAAAACGCCGTTGAAGTGGAAGCTAACATTCGTGACATCATTGCTCAGGCTACAAATGAGTTTAATCAAGGTCGAGCTAACGATGAATTGATAACGGTCGATATAAAGTGTTTATTGTTAGCACGCGCCATGAGGCCTTTAGCTGGAAACGCACAATTAGTTCAAGCTATTCAAACAAATGGCGAGCAAGTTTTTGGTGAAAAAATACCAGCAATGGGTACGCCTTTGTATACCGATGTTCGTTTATATGCCGAGCAAGGCATACCGGGTGTGATTTATGGCGCTGGCCCTAGAACGGTGCTTGATTCGCACGCAAAGCGTGCAGATGAACGCTTGCAACTTGCAGACTTAAGGCGTGCAACGCAAGTAATAGCTAGAACCTTGTACGATATTTTGCATACGTAACTATTCTTTATAAGTTTTTTTTAGTTGTAAATTATTAATTTTATTCATGTATATTTTGTCGTAATTTTGATGTTTAGATTATTTTATAGGGTTTATCCTTATCTTATCAACATCTATTTTGTATACAATTTGTAGGCTTCGACGTGTGCTGCGTTTACGTCGCTAAATTAATAGCTTGGCTAAAAGGCGCCCTGACATGAATACTTCAATTCACCCCGTAAACGAGATTTTGCCAACTGGCAAGTTAACTGCGCTAGGGTTGCAACATGTGCTGGTGATGTATGCAGGGGCAGTGGCAGTGCCTTTAATTGTGGGGCGAGCCTTGCAGCTGAGCCCACAAGACGTAGCATTTCTTATTTCTGCTGACTTGTTTGTTTGCGGTATCGTGACATTGATTCAGTCTCTTGGTGCAACGCAATGGTTTGGTATTCGTTTGCCGGTCATGATGGGTGTAACGTTTGCTTCAGTTGGGCCAATGGTGGCGATGGCTAATAGCAACCCAGGTACGGCAGGGGCACAAATGATTTTTGGTGCCATTATCGGGGCGGGTATTATTTCTATATTAATTGCTCCGATTATGAGTCGACTGCTGCGATTCTTTCCACCCGTGGTGACGGGTACCATTATCGCCGTCATTGGTATCAGCTTGATGCGTATTGGCATTAACTGGATTTTTGGTAACCCATTTGGTCCAACAGCACCAAAAGTGGTTAACCCTGATCATGTTAAATGGTTGGCTGACATGGGTGCTGCAGCGTCTGCCCCGGGTGCAACGGTGCCCGCCGTTCCAAAAGGGTTGGGTCTTACAGCCAGCGTGACCAATCCCAAGTACGCTAATTTAACGGGTGTCGGTATTGCCGCCATAGTTTTGGTTTCAATTTTAATGATCACTAAATTCTTCAAAGGATTTATTGCTAATATTTCAGTGCTACTCGGAATAGTTATCGGTGCAGTGGTGTCTATTGCTGCAGGTATCATGCATTTTGATAACGTCGGTAAAGCAGAATGGTTCGCCCTGATTGCACCGTTTCATTTTGGTACGCCTATTTTTGACCCAATCTTAATTTTGACTATGACGCTTGTCATGATTGTTGTGATGATTGAATCAACGGGTATGTTTTTAGCTCTAGGCGACATGACCGGTAAAAAAGTTGATCAACCTGCCTTATCAAAGGGTTTGCGCACAGATGGTTTGGGTACGTTAATTGGGGGTATTTTCAATACCTTTCCATACACTAGTTATTCACAAAACGTTGGCTTGGTTGCGGTAACAGGCGTCAAAAGTCGATATGTCTGTGTTGCGGGTGGCGTCATATTGATTGTGTTGGGTTTAATACCCAAAATGGCGGCTATCGTTGAGTCGCTACCGACAGTTGTACTGGGTGGCGCAGGTCTGGTTATGTTTGGCATGGTTGCCGCCACGGGTATTCGAATTTTGAGTGCGGTCGATTACAAAAACAACCGTTACAACTCCATTATTATTGCTGTATCAATCGGTTTTGGCATGATTCCTTTGATTGCGCCTAATTTCAAACAGTGGATGCCGCATAGCCTTCACCCACTGATCGAGTCTGGTATTTTATTGGCATCACTGAGTGCTGTGATTTTAAATTTATTTTTTAATGGCGCTAAAGATACTGGTACTGATGCCACAATTGAAGCCGCTAAGCAGGCCGATAGTCACTAATTAGTAAATTTAGAATAACCTGAAGGAACCCCAGAAGAGGGTGTTTGAGTGGCCTGATTTAACACGAGCTGCACAGTGCATTTTGAGTTCAGGCTACTTTTCTTTTGATTGCTTGATAGCCGTGGTCATGTAACAGCATACCTGCAACCATCGCTGCGACAAATATTAACGCTTTCAAATAGCCTGCACCTAAAGCCACAACCGCTGGTCCTGGGCAAAAACCTGCAAGCGCCCAACCAGCCCCAAAAATAAAACCACCGATGACGAGTTCTTTATTAAGTTTGCTTGTGCCAGGTAAATGAAGCGGGTCGTTGAAGAGGGTCTTTTTACGAGCGATTACCCCACGCGTGAACAGCAAAGTCACACCTACTGCACCGATCATGACAAAAGCTAAGCTTGGGTTCCAGTTGCCGGCAATATCAAGAAACCCAATAACGTTGTAAGGGTTGCTCATACCTGACACAATTAAGCCAATACCAAATATTAAACCTGATACAAAAACGAGAGCAATTTTCATGTTGCGTCTCCTAAAATGACATGAAAGAAAATATAGGCGGTCACAAAACCCGCAGCCATAAAGCTTAATGTGGCAACCAGTGAACGCATCGATAAGCGACCTAAGCCACAAACCGCGTGACCGCTGGTGCAACCTGAACCCATTCTTGTACCAAAACCAACTAATAAGCCGGCTGCGACTAGGGTGAGGTCAGAGGCATCAATTTGAGCGCTGGGCATCGTAAAAAATAAACCGTACAGTGCACTTGAGCCTAATAAACCCAATAAAAAAGCCATACGCCAACTATAGTGACCTGCGGGTGTGTTTTGTACTTGCATCAACCCACCTAATATGCCGCTGATTCCCGCTATACGACCACTCACGGCTAACATCATGATTGATGCTAGACCAATTAAAATACCTCCAAAGAGAGATGCCCAAGGTGTAAAGTGCACCCAGTTAATTGTGAAATTCATACCCAGTTCCTTGTTCGGCTTGCATGCAGATCAATTGTTTTTATTTAATATCATATGTTAACAACAATATATTAATTTATAGTATGTATAAAGAAATTGTTTTATAAAAAAATAAAAATTGAGTCATTTTT
>CALBMZ010000254.1 GCA_937896225.1 uncultured Alcaligenaceae bacterium
GAAAAGTCTGCTAACACCATCATCAGCAGACTCTTGCCTTAATCGAACAAATCAGTCACTGCACCTTTGCTAGCGGAGCTGGCCAACCTTCCAAATTTAGCTAAGACACCACGGGTATAACGTGGCGTTGGTTGCGTCCAGTTAGCCCGACGTTTTTCAATTTCTTCGTCAGATACATTTAGTTGAAGCAACAATTTGTGTGCGTCGATTGTGACTGAATCACCTTCTTCAATCAGAGCAATCACCCCGCCCACAAAAGCCTCCGGTGCAACGTGGCCCACAACCATACCCCACGTTCCCCCTGAAAACCGACCATCTGTGATCAAACCAACGGTCTCACCCATACCTTGCCCCACTAAGGCAGATGTGGGAGCCAACATTTCACGCATACCTGGACCACCCTTAGGGCCCTCATAACGAATAATGACCACATCGCCATGCGTTATTTGACGCGCCATAATCGCTTCCATGGCCAAGTCTTCAGAATCAAATACCCGTGCAGGCCCAGTGATAGAGGGGTTTTTAAGGCCTGTAATTTTGGCCACTGCACCCTCAGGTGACAAATTCCCCTTCAAAATAGCTAAGTGACCGTGGTCATACATTGCTTTATTTATGGGGCGAATCACGTTTTGATCAGCAGGCGGTTCGTCTGGTATGTTCGCTAAAGTTTGGGCAACAGTTTGACCTGTGATGGTTATGCAATCACCATGCAGTAATCCCGCATTTAACAATATTTTCATCACTTGAGGAATACCGCCAGCGCGATGTAAGTCAACCGTTAGGTATTTGCCAGAAGGTTTTAGATCACATAAAACAGGTACACGCTTGCGAATGCGTTCAAAATCGTCAATTGTCCATGGCACTTCGGCTGAATGGGCAATCGCTAAGAAATGCAATACTGCGTTGGTTGAGCCGCCAATTGCCATGATGACTGAAACAGCGTTTTCAA
The DNA here is from genome assembly GCA_937896225.1 of uncultured Alcaligenaceae bacterium. Classification (GTDB taxonomy): domain Bacteria; phylum Pseudomonadota; class Gammaproteobacteria; order Burkholderiales; family Burkholderiaceae_B; genus Algicoccus. The sequence goes on from CALBMZ010000254.1 coordinate 950, forward strand.
GTGATTCGCGAGTAATAATGTCTCGTGGGCGAAGGTTATTGCGTACTGCTTGTACCAGCACACGAGCAGATTCAGCCGCATTGTTAGTGGCTTCTTGATCTTCGTTAGCTGCCGTGCTTGAATAAGGCAAGCTCATACCTAGCGCTTCAAACGATGAACTCATGGTGTTAGCGGTGTACATACCACCGCACGAACCCGAGCCTGGAATCGCCTTTTGCTCAACAGCCTTAAAGTCTTCGGCACTCATGCGGTTCATGGTGAACTCACCAACCGCTTCAAACACTGACACAATGTTTAAATCTTTGCCTTTATGGTGACCAGGCTTAATGGTGCCACCATAGACGTAAATACCAGGCACATTTATTCTGGCTAAGGCAATCATGCCGCCGGGCATGTTTTTATCGCAACCCCCTACGACGACCACGCCATCCATCCACTGGCCTTGAACGGCTGTTTCGATGCAATCAGCAATGACTTCGCGAGATACCAAGGAGTATTTCATGCCCTCAGTGCCCATCGACATACCGTCAGATATGGTAGGCACACCAAAGACCTGTGGGTTGCCTTTAGATTCACGAATCGCGACAACGGCCGCATCGGTAAGAGGTTGCAAGCCACTGTTACAAGGAGTGATTGTCGAAAACCCGTTGGCCACACCTATCATGGGGTTTTCAAAGTCTGTTTCTTTGTAACCCATACCGTAATACATAGAACGATTGGGAGCGCGTGCAACACCCTCAGTGATATGACTAGAACGTTCGTATTTTGACATGCATCTTCCCCAGCAATAAATGGAATTTTATTTTATAAATAAATAGTACTAGACGGTTATTATCGAACAAATACAACTTTATATAAACTTTACAGATTGATTCATGATTAATTTCCCACAAATTGACCCTATCGCCATCAAATTAGGGCCCCTTGAGGTTCACTGGTACGGTTTGATGTACTTAATCGGTTTTGGTTCCGCTTGGTTATTGGGTCGTTGGCGTGTTAAACAAAAGCTTACACGTGTCACACTCGTTGACTTTGAAGACCTTATATTTATGTGCATGATTGGGGTCGTGCTTGGAGGCCGCCTTGGTTATGTGTTTTTATATAAGCCAGCATATTATTTGTCAAACCCCCTTGAAATCTTTTATCTTTGGCAAGGTGGCATGTCTTTTCATGGTGGGCTTTTAGGTGTTCTAGCGATGATGGCACTATTTGCTAAGCGTCGCGACTACAAGTTTCTAGAGCTTGGCGATTTGATGGCACCGCTGATACCGCTAGGCTTAGCGGCGGGTCGAATGGGTAATTTTATAAATGGTGAGTTATGGGGTCGCCCCACGAATCTAGCATGGGGCATGGTATTCCCCGGTTCGGCCGATGGCATTGCTCGGCACCCTTCACAACTTTATCAGTTTGGGCTTGAAGGGCTCACGCTTTTTGTGTTGATATGGTGGTTTGCACGATTGGCGCGCCCAACAGGCCAAGTGAGTGCAGTATTTCTTATAGGTTATGGGATGCTTAGGTTTTTAGCGGAATACGCAAGAGAGCCTGATGCCTTTCTCGGCTTACTCGCTGCTAACCTTAGCATGGGTCAATGGCTTTGCATTCCCATGATCGCTATTGGAATAGTAATTTACAAAAACACCCTGAAAAAAACCTGATTCCACCTATAAGTTCCCGCTAAAAATGAAATCGATTATGCTCACTTATTCATGTAAGCTTAATCGATTCAGGGAATGTATAGATTAATTAATGGCCCCGCAGGTGTCGTCTAGGTCGGCATCTCGAACCATCGGTTCAAGACGGTTACTTCGCAATCGGTTTTGAGTATACCCACAAGGGGCACGCACTCCCACCGATCGACCCGCAACCTAAATGCTATAAGCATTGGTTCAGAGAATATATGACCAAGTCACGAACACCGCAGGGACAAACTTGTAAGCCTTTTAGGGCATGTATTTCATTAAGGCATTTTTTCATTAAGGCATTTATTTAATTGATGAACTGAGTGCTTCATCAATTATTGAATTCATATCTTGGATTCTACGCTTGAAATCACCAACTGCCAAACCAGCCATTGGACCATCTGATGCTTTAGTGGTCAAAAGCTCTACCGCAATTTGTATTGCAACCATCACGACAATGCGCTCGTTACCCACAATTTTTCCTGCGCCCTGAATGCGGCCTGCTAATTGAGCTACATGATCAGCCGCAGATTTGAGGCTGTCACGCTCTTCAGGCGGGCATGCTAGAGAATAGTCTCGGCCCAGAATATTGATATCGACACGTTCCATTATGCAGACTCCGACGGGTTGGCACCGGGCAACTGCTCAAGAACGCGATGAATACGCTGTTGCGCAGTTAGATTGACCTCTTTTAACCGGCCTAATTCAGTGCTATTAATTTGTGCCTGTTTTTGTAACGACGCGTGCTCTTGCTTAAATAGATCTAGCGTACCTTGCAACTGCTGGTGCTCGGCCTGAGCTTTATTGGCTATATTTTCTGTCTGCGACTGCTTTAACTGAAGCGTGGATTCAGCATCCGTTAACTTTTCAATTTGTAATTTGAGGTCAACGGCTAGTGCATCACGTTCGGAACGTAACTGGGCAACAGATTGATTTAATTCATCAATCGTGTGGATCTGCGCCTGCATACGTTTTGCTAATTGGAGTATGCGTTGTGCGAGGTGGTCTAAGTCATCAAACATAGGTATCATCGTAAAGCAAAAACTGAGGTTGGTGTAAACCTCAGTTTTAAACAACTCATCTTATGCCCATTTAAATGTAAAAATGTCTTTTTTAAGTCTGTTTTAAACTATCAGACATCACCCTTCACAGAGAACAAGATGACAAATCAAACAAGTATTCTATCTAGACAATATACGGCAACGCCCTCCCTTAAAGTCACTTTTCTTGGTTTAGGTGTGATGGGTTTCCCTATGGCGGGCCATTTAGCTCGCGCCGGACATCACGTTACCGTCTACAACCGCAGCACAGCAAAAGCTCAAGCGTGGGCAAATGAATTTGGCGGCGAGCATGCTGCCACGCCAAAAGACGCCTGCAAACAAGCCGAAATTGTCTTTTGTTGCGTCGGCAATGATGATGATTTGCGTAGCGTTGTACTGGGCGAGCACGGTGCTCTAGCAGGTATGAAGCCAGGGTCTGTTTTTGTTGATCACACAACCGCCTCAGCACTTATTGCACGTGAACTTCACGCCATCGCAGCGCAACAAGATGTAGCATTTATCGACGCCCCTGTATCAGGTGGGCAAGCAGGCGCCGTAAATGGTGCTTTAACCATCATGTGCGGTGGCGACACCAAAGTATTTGAAAAAATCCAACCGGTGGCATTGTCTTATGCCCGTGCAGTAACGTTAATTGGTGAAATAGGTTCAGGTCAGTTAGCCAAAATGGTGAATCAAATTTGTATAGCAGGTTTACTTCAAGGTTTGTCAGAAGCAATTGCTTTCGGTCAAACTGCCAAACTTGATATGTCAGTCGTGCTTGATGTCATCAGCAAAGGGGCGGCACAAAGCTGGCAGATGGAAAATCGTGGTGCAACCATGGTTGAAGATAAGTTTAACTTCGGCTTTGCAGTGGACTGGATGCGTAAAGATTTAAGCTTAGTTCTTGATGAGTCTCGCCGCAACGGGGCCCGCGTGCCTGTTACAGCTTTGGTAGACCAGTTTTATGCTGATGTGCAAAAAATGGGTGGTGCTCGTTGGGACACATCAAGTTTGATCAAACGTTTGAGTTGATACGTAAGGGTTTCTCAGGTGCGATCGCACCTGAGAACGCATGCGTACTTGGCGATCAAGAAATGGTGACAACTCGTTTAAAGCACGATTGTAAACTTCTCTTTTGAAATCAATGACTGTATCAAGGGTTAGCCAGTATTCGCTCCAGCGCCAAGCATCAAACTCAGGGTGCTCTGTAGCCCTAAGCTGAACATCAGTATCTCGACCAGTCAATCGCAGCAAAAACCAAATTTGTTTTTGCCCACGATAATGCCCACGAGAATCGCGTCTAATAAAATGGCTGGGTACGTCGTAACGAAGCCAGTCTCGTGTTCGACCCAAAATCTGCACATGTTCGGGTTTAAGCCCGACTTCCTCGTGTAGTTCGCGTAACATAGCCTGTGTTGGGCTTTCACCAGGCTGGATTCCGCCTTGTGGAAACTGCCAAGCATGTTCGCGTATTCGCTTACCCCAAAAAACTTCATTTTTCTGGTTTACGAGGATAATGCCGACGTTGGGACGGTAGCCTTCCCGGTCTAGCATGATGTTCTCAACTAAAATTAATACAATTACGTTTTATTATACGTACTTAACCACCACTTCAACCTTATTGATTACCCCAACACATGCGAGCAAGCGCCTTTCACCTCAGTACCACCAAAGAAGCCCCTAACGACGCTGAAATTATCAGCCATCAATACATGATGCGTTCAGGCATGATTCGAAAACTTGCTGGCGGAATATATAGCTATATGCCGCTAGGATTACGCGTCATTCGTAAAGTTGAAGCAATTGTGCGTCAAGAGATGAATGATGCAGGGGCACTCGAATTGTTGATGCCTGTGGTTCAACCCGCAGAATTGTGGGTCGAATCGGGTAGATGGGAGCAATACGGCCCCGAACTCCTGCGCGTTAAAGACCGCAACGGGCGCGACTTTGTATTGCAACCCACGTCTGAAGAGGTCATTACAGACATTGCTAGAAATGAAATACAAAGTTGGCGCCAATTACCGGTCAACTTTTATCATATTCAAACTAAATTTAGAGATGAACGCCGCCCCCGCTTTGGCATCATGCGCGGCCGCGAGTTCACCATGAAAGACGCTTACTCTTTTGACCGCAACATTGCCGGTGCTCAAGAAAGCTATCGCATCATGTTTGACGCGTATCAGCGTATTTTTTCAAGGGTTGGGTTAATGTTTAGGGCCGTATCAGCCGATACGGGATCAATTGGTGGCTCACAAAGTCATGAGTTTCAAGTCATCGCCGATATTGGTGAAGATCTCATTGTTTACGACCCAAATAGCGACTACGCCGCTAATATTGAACTAGCTGTTGCGCCCTGTTTAATCGCACAACGTGCAGAACCTGTGCATACAATGAACAAAGTTCACACACCAGGCGTCAAAACCTGCGAATCGCTTGCCATGTTTTTATCACTGCCGTTAAGCCAAACCGTCAAATCAATTGTTGTGGTGACCGAGTCTGCTGATCAACCAGTTGAAGTTCACTTACTGATGGTTCGTGGTGATCACGAATTGAATGAGGTCAAACTTGGCAAACTGCCTGGCTTTGAAACCGGTTTTAGATTAGCAAATGAAGATGAAATCTTGAATCATTTTGGTGCGACACCCGGTTCACTTGGGCCTGTTGGCCTGACTCACAAACAAGCTGGTGCGACTCAACCTGCTCGAATTATTGCTGATTTAACCGTTGCTAATATGAACGACTTTGTAGTTGGCGCCAACGAAACTGATTTTCACCTGCAGGGCGTTAATTGGTTGCGTGACTTACCGGAAGCCAATTTAATTGCTGACATTCGTAATGTGGTTGAGGGTGACCAAGCACCTTCAGGGAAAGGCACCCTGAGTATTCAGCGTGGCATTGAGGTCGGACATGTCTTTTATTTAGGCACAAAATACTCAAAAGCTTTAAATGCAACATTCTTAGATGAAACTGGCAAACCTGCTTTAATGGAAATGGGTTGCTACGGTATTGGGGTGACACGCATTGTGGGTGCCGCCATCGAACAGAGTCATGATGCCCGAGGCATCATCTGGCCACGTGCCATCGCCCCTTTTGAAGTTGTAGTATGCGCTTTAGGTTGGGGCAAAAGCGAAGCCGTTCGCGAGGCCAGCTTAGCACTTTACAATCGACTTGTGGCTGATGGAGTTGACGTCATACTAGACGACCGCGACCAACGCCCTGGGGTCATGTTTGCAGAATGGGAACTCATTGGCGTGCCACT